>JBCCXV010000032.1:0-13304 GCA_039191195.1 Planctomycetota bacterium | reverse complement strand
GGCGATCGCGAATCGAGGGCGGGACGGGTCGGCGGTGCTGACCGAGGCCCGGTGCGGGATGGCGCACTGCCGGCTGGCGATCATCGATCGGCTGTCGGGCGAGCAGCCGATGTCGCTGCCCCCCCCGCCCCCGGAAGGCGCTGCGCTTTCGGACGGCGCCGCGCCCGCGGGGTCGTTCGCGAAAGCTGCGGGGGAGGGTTCGGTTGTTGCGGCCGGTCTGCCGGGGCTGCGGCTGGTGTTCAACGGCGAGGTGTACAACCACCGGGGGTTGCGCAAAAAGCTCGAGCGGCGCGGGCACCGGTTCCATTCGGACCACTCGGACACCGAGGTGCTGCTGTTCGGCTACCGGGAGTGGGGCGATCAGCTTCCGAAGCACCTGCACGGGATGTTCGCGTTCGCGATCTACGACTTCGACCGGCGGAAGCTGCTGCTGTGCCGCGACCGGATCGGCAAGAAGCCGTTGTTCTATTGGCGGGGTGAGCGGGAGCTGGTGTTCGGTTCGACGCCGGCGGCGGTGGTGGCGGGGCTGGGGCGTACGCCGGCGTGCGACCCGGCGGCGTTGCGGCGGTATCTGTGTTTGGGTCACACGTCCGGGCGGAGCTTGTTTGCGGGGGTGCAAGAGCCTCCCGCGGCGCACTGGATGGAGGTCGATGCGGGCGGTGCGGTGAGCTGCAAGCGGTATTGGCGGCCCCCGCCGGTGAGCCTGCACAGCACGTCGCTGGGCGCGGTGGATGCGCTGCGGGAGGTGCTGAGCGAGTCGGTGCGGATGCGGCTGGAGTCGGACGTGCCGCTGGGTTGCTTCTTGTCGGGTGGGATCGACTCGTCGGTGGTGGCGGCGCTGGCGCAGCGGGAGCTGCGGGGGCGTGGGGCCGGCCCGCTGCGGGCGGTGAGCGTGGCGGTGCGGACGCCGGGGTTCGATGAGAGCGGCGCGGCGACGGAGGTGGCGCGCGAGCTGGGCCTGGAGCACGAGGTGCTGGAGGCGGATCCGTCGGACGCCGTGGCCGACTTGGAACGCCTGATGGCGCAGACGGGCGAGCCGACGGCCGACAGCTCGCTGCTGCCGACGTACTGGTTGTGCCAGGCGGCGGCGACGCAGATGACCGTGGCGCTGTCGGGCGACGGTGGGGACGAGCTGTTCGGCGGGTACGACCGGTACCGGGCGATGACGCTACTGGACCGTTGGCGGTGGTGGTTGGCGCGGGCGCCGGTGCCGACGGCGCGGTCGGCGTGGAAGTCGCGCAGCCGTGAGCGTGCGGCGCGGCTGGTGCGTTCGGCGCGGGCGGGACGCGCGGCGGCGGCGCAGTACCGGTCGCTGGTGGGGTTGCTGGAAGCCGACGAGGCCCGGGCGCTGGCGCCGGGGCTGTACGCGGGGGGCGCGGCGCCGTGCGTGGTGGCGGCGGACTGGCCGGAAGAGCGAGACCCGGCGTTCGCGGCGATGCGGTGGGACCTGACGCACTACCTGCCTTATGACGTGCTGCGGAAGGTCGACCGGGCGTCGATGGCGGTGCCGTTGGAGGTGCGCAGCCCGATGCTGGGGACGGCGGTGTGCGACCTGGCGGGGCACCTGCCGCCGCGGGTGCTGATGCCGGGCGGCCGGCCGAAGGGGCTGTTGCGGGCGCTGGCGGCGGAGCTGCTGCCGCTGGGCATTGTGGGCCGGGGCAAGCGGGGTTTTGGCGTTCCGATTGGCGCGTGGATCCGGGACGGCGTGTCGGACGGCTGGCTGGACCTGGCGCGCGACCCGGGGTTGGCGGGGTTGGGGATCGACGCCGCCGTGGTCGGGCGGATGGCCGAGGACCACATGTCGGGGCTGGTCGATCACGGTCCGCGGCTGTTTGCGCTGGCGCAGCTGGGGCTGTGGGTGCGCCGGTTCGGGGCGTCGCTTGACGCCGGGGCGCCGGCCGCGTGAAGTAGCGGAAGTGGCACGGGCCCCCCGTGCGGATACACGTTTTGTTCCTGCGGCCTTGCGGGTCGCCTTGGAGACGACGGATGCACACGCGGTTCGCTTGGTTCTGGACGACGGCCCTGGCCTGTTTGATCGCGTGCCCGGCGTGCGCAGACCCGACCAAGGTCACGGTGATGACCTACAACGTCCAGAACTTCTTCGACGAGCACGACGACCCCTACACGGAAGACAGCGACCGGCCGAAGGATGCGGCGTCGATCCGGTTGATCGCGGCGGCGATTGCGGCGGCCGACGCCGACGTGATCGCCTTCCAGGAGATCGAGCGGGGCGAGCTCCTTCAAGCGATGGTCGATCGTCACCTGCGAGGCAAGGGGTACGAGTACGTCGAGCTCTCCATGACCAACAGCGACCGTGGGATCCAGCTCGGGGTGGTCAGCCGTTTGCCGATCGACCGGATCGCGAGCTACCGGACGCGCACGCTGGTGGAGCCGGGCTTCCCGCGCCGGTTTCGGTTCGCGCGGGACGTGATGCACGTGACGCTGGACGCCGGGGAAGGCCGCACGATCGAACTGCTGAACCTGCACCTGAAGTCGAACCGGACGGTGGCGGACGACGACCGCAACTCCATGAAGTGGCGCAGCGCCGAGGCCCGGGAGGCCCGGAAGATCGCGCTCGAGTTGGCGGAGCGGAAGGACGCGTACGGCAAGTCTTACGTGCTGGTGCTGGGCGACTTCAACTCGGACTTCGAGATGCGGGAGGGCGATCAGCGTCCCTGGCCGGCGACGGCGATCCTGCGGTCGCAGGATGAACAAGGCGGCTTGGTGGACGTGCACGACGGCCTGCCGCGCGAAGCGCGGGTGACGCTGCCGGGGCGCGGGCGGTACCCCCCTGCCGTGTTCGACTTCATCCTGGCGTCGAGCGACCTGGCGGAGCTGCTGGTAGATGGGTCTTCGAAGGTGATGCAGCAGGAGCGGTTCGCCGACGGGTCGGACCACAAGCCGGTGGTGGCGACGTTCATGCTGCCGGGCGTGTGGGCGGGTCCGCCGTAGGAGGCGCAGCGGTAGCTCTGCGTTCGCTTATCCGTCCGTGCTCGTGACTAGACGACGACGGGTTGGTCGCCGGTGAGGTAGGGGTTGGTGAGCCGTTCGTGGCCGACGGTGGTTGCGGGGCCGTGACCGGGGAGCACCTGGGTGTCGTCGGGCAGGGTGAGCAGCTGCTCGCGGATGCTCTGGAAGAGTTGCGGGCCGTTGGAGGTGGGGAAGTCGTAGCGTCCGATGGCGCCGGCGAAGAGCGCATCGCCGGCGATGACGAGCTTGTGGTCGGGCTGGTAGAAGGCGACGCCGCCGGGGCTGTGTCCGGGGGTGTGGCGGACGTGGAAGGAAAGTCCGTCGAGGTCGAGCGTGTCGCCGTGTTGTAAGAGCTGCGTGGCTTCGGGGGCGACGACGGGCTCGCCGATGGCGATGGAGAGGTTGAGAGAGGGGTCGCGCAGGAAGCCGGCCTCGGCCTCGTGGACGAGGATGGGGCAGTCGGGGAAGGCGTCGCGGGTTTCGGCGACGCCGGCGATGTGGTCGACGTGTGCGTGGGTGAGGACGATGGAGACGTGGTTTGCGCGGGTGCTCTTGGCGGCGTCGATGACGGCGCCGGGGCCGTAGCCGGGGTCGATGACCCAGCAGGCGCCGCCGTGGGCGACGACGTAGGCGTTGGTCTGGAAGTCGCCGAGGGGGAACGGCTGGATGTGGAGGGTCTGGCTCATGCGCAGACGGTACCGGCTGGGCTGTGCGGTGTTGGCTAGTGGAGGAAGCTCTTCTGCTTCTTGCCGGTGAGGTAAGACTCGACGACGGTGGAGCTGAGGTCGTCGCTGGTGCAGTAGTAGGCGACGCCGCGGGTCAGGCGGGTCATCTGCTCGATGAAGCCGACCCAGTCCATGCCCCAGTAGTCTTCGATGAGGGCGAAGCTGGCGATGCGGATGCCGGCTTGGCGGCATTTGAGGGCTTCTTTGAGGGTGGCCTCGCGGGTGGATTCGCTTGGCGGGTAGAGCAGGTGGAGGATCTCTTGGCCGTCGTGGTTTTCGTCGACGTGGGCGGTGGGCTGGCCGTCGGTGACGACAAAGACCTGCTTGTTGGCGGCGCCGCGTCGCGCGAGGACGCGTCGGGCTTCGCGGAGGCCGAGCTGGAGGTTGGTGAAGTGCTGGGGGATGCGGTCGGGCTGGGCGCGGGCTTGTTCGAGGGGGACGCGGATGCGGACCTCGTAGTCGCGGATCGACACGGGCTTGGGCATGACCAGCGGGAGGTCGCGGTCGGCCACGGGCTCGGCGAGGGAGTAGAAGCCGATGTAGTCGATGGAGTCGAGGGGGAACTTCATCTGGAGCAGCGCCCGCATGCCCAGGGCGACGCGTTTGGCCTGGATGAACCGGCCGTAGCGGAACATGGAGCCGGAGAGGTCCAGGAGCATGACGGTGGCGCAGTCGGCGGCGGACTCGGTCTGGTGGAGCTCGAAGTCGCTGGGCTGGAGCCGGATGGGCGGCCGGGCGTGGCCGTCGGCCGAGCGCTGGCGTGCGACGGCGTTGCGCATGGTTTGGCCGAGTGCGATTTCGCTGAGCGGGTCGCCGAACTGGTACGGGCGTAGGCCGTCGGTGCGTTCGGCGCTGCGGCCGAGGTCGGTGGACCGGTGCCCGTCGCGGACGCCGCGTTTGAGGTTGGAGAAGATCTCTTCGAGGGCCCGGTGCTGGATGCCCTGGAGCATCTTGGGGGTGAGGCGGAGGCGGGTGTTTCCGTCCTCGTCTTCGTATTTCTCGAGGAGCCCGGCGGCGACGAGCTGTTCGATGAGGGCCTGGTGGTCGGGGTCGTCCTGGTCTTGCAGGGCGTCGAGGCCGTCTTGGCCGTACTGCATGACGAATTGGACGAGGCCGGGATCGGCGAAGAGCTGATCGGGGGAGAGGAAGGGGTTTCCGTCGTAGGCGCCGTAGGTGGAATCCACGGCGGAGGGTAGGCGCGCCGCGTTAGAGGGGCTGGCTGCGGGGTACGCCCGGGGCGCGGGGGAAGCGCGGCGGGGTTCCGCGTTCTTTGGCGACGCGGATGATGACCAGGCCGTTCTGGAAGGAATCGGGGTAGGCGTATTCGATGTCGACGTCGCCCCCGCCGAGGAGTGTGAGGGCGTCTGCGGCGGCGTCGAGCTCGCGTTCGACGCTGGGTCCCTTCATGGCGAGGACGCGCCCGCCGACCTTGACCAGGGGCATGGAGTATTCGAGGACGGGGCTGAGGTGTCCGACGGCGCGGGAGATGGCGGCGTGGTGGCTTTGGCGGTGGGCGGGGTCGCGACCGACCTCTTCGGCGCGTCGGTTGACGACGGCGACGTTGTCGAGTTCGAGGGCGTCGACGGCGCGGAGCAGGTGGTCGGCCTTCTTGCGGGTGGCTTCGACGAGGGTGACGTTGAGGTTGGGCCGGGCGATGGCGACGGGCACGCCGGGGAAGCCCCCGCCGGAGCCGATGTCGACGACGCGTGCGTCCATGGCGAGTTCGTCGAGGCCCGGGAGGATGGTGAGGGAGTCGACGATGAGCCGGCGCCATCCGGTGGCGGGGTCGCGGACGGCGGTGAGGTTCATCCGCCGGTTGGTTTCGAGGACGAGGTGGAGGAAGTCGGACAGCTTCTCGAGCTGGCCTGGGGTCAGCTCGATCTGGAGTGTGTCGAGGTCTTCGCGGACGAAGTCGGGTGCGGGCACGGCTTTAGTATGGGCGCGGCGCCGGCGGTCGCCAAGCCTCGATTACTGAAAGACGGCGTCGGCGGGGTCAAATTCGAAGCTGGGGCGGGCCAGGACCTTGGGCTTGCGCGAGGCGAAGTTGACGGCGAGGCCGAGCAGTCCGAGGGTCATGAGCAGCGACGACCCGCCGTAGGACACCAGCGGGAGGGTGATGCCGATGATGGGCAGCAGGCCGAGGGTCATGCCGATGGTGATGAAGGCCTGGGTGAAGATCATGGCGGCGAAACCGACGCAGGCGAGCCTTGGAGCGGGGTCTCGGGAGCGAGCGGCGATCATCAGCAGGGAGCCGACGAGTACGGCGTAGAGGCCGAGGACGGCGAGGCCGCCGAGCAAGCCCCAGCGGGCGATGATGACGGCGTAGACCATGTCGTTGTGGGGGTAAGGCAAGCGGTTTTGCTCGATAATCACGGCGGCGCGTTCGCCCATGCCGGTGAGCCCCCCGGCGCCGACCATGGCGTTGGCGGTGATCTGCTGGAAGGCTTCGCGTTGTCGGTATTGGTCGGGCCAGACGAGCGCGGCGATGCGCTTCTCCTGGTGGCTGGCGAGGACGTGGAAGGCCTGGGGCACGCGGTACTGGCCGGTGAGCTCGCGTTCGTGCGGCGGGTCGAGGAGGATCACGCCGACTGCCATGGCCAGGCCGACCAGGCCGATGGCGGCGAGGGCGGCGAGGTGGCGGAGCTTGGCGCCGGCGGCGACGAGCATCGCGAGCAGCGTGGGGATGAAGACCAGGGCCTGGCCGAGGTCGGGCTCCTTGAGGATGAGCACGATCGGTACGCAGGCCAGGGCGAAGGGGATGAGCAGGCCCTTGAGGGTGCGCTGGGTCTCGCCGAGGCGGAGCTTCCAGGCGACGGCGAGGACGAAGGCGACCTTGGCGAGCTCGGAGGGTTGGAAGTTCAGGACGCCCAGGTCGATCCAGGCCTTGGTGCTGTTGATGGTGGGGACGATGGACTCGGGGACGAACGGGAGGATGAGGAACACCAGCAGCGCGGTGCTGAAGGCGTAGAGGGGCCAGGCGAGCACGCCGATCTGTCGCGGGTGGAGCCAGAGGGCGATGCCGAAGGCGATGAGTCCGATGGGCAGGCCGCGGTAGAGCTGGGCGCGGGCGAAGGAGGGGCGGACGGTGTCGATGGCCGAGACGCCGATGGCCAGGAGCATGGCGGCGGCGAAGACGGTGTACCAGCCGGGGCTGGGGCGGGACAGCTCGCGCAGGCGGAGGAGCCAGGGGTTCATGGCAGGAGCCCCAGGTCGGCGATGCCGCGGACGACCATGTTGGCGACGGGGCCGGCGATCTGGCCGCCGCTGCCGGCGTACTCGAGGACGACGACGACGACGTGGGTGGGTCGTGGGGCGCCGGCGGGTTGGACCAGGGCGACGACCCAGGCGTGGTTGCCGGTCTTGAGGACTTGGCCGTAGCGGTCGGGGTATCCGTCGCCGTCGTCGTCGATGGGCTGGCGCAGGGGGCTGGCCTCGGCGGTGCCGGACTTGGCGAGGACGGTGACGCCCGGGGTGGTCCAGAGGGGTTCACGGTCGAGCTTGTTGAGGTGGCGCGTGGTGCCCTGGGGGTCGCTGGCGCTGCGCCTCATGCCTTCGAGGGCGATGTCGACGGCGTCTTTGCGGAGCGGGGGCGGCGCGTTCTCAGAAAGCGGAGAACGACCGGCGAGGGTGCGGACGACCGAGGGGGGCGGGTCGGCGATCAAGGTCGTGGGGATGTAGCGGCCCCGGCGGACGAGCATGGCGTAAGCGTGGGCGGCCTGGAGCGGGGTCCAGGCGACGGGGCCCTGCCCGATGGAGACGAAGCAGGATTCTTCGTAGGTCAGGGGCTTGGCGGTGCTGTTGGGGTTGTCGGGGTCGGCCGGGGCGCTGCCGTGGACCTCTTCGGGGAGTCCGGCGCCGAGGGCCTGTCCGAAGCCGAATCGGCGGTACCACCAGGCGACGCGCTCGGGCTTGAGGCGGCCGGCGAGGTATCCCATGAAGACGTTGGAGGAGACCATGAGGGCTTCGGAGGAGTCGATCTCTCCGAAGGGCGCCCCGCCGGCCTTGAAGCGCCAGTCGCGGAAGACGTCGGGGCGGTTTTCCCAGAGGTGTCCGGGCACGTCGAGGGTTTGTCGGGGTCCGATCTTGCCGTCGGTGATGGCGGCGGCGACGACCAGGGGCTTGACGGTGGAGCCGGGTTGGTAGGCGCGGGCGGCCGGGCGGAAGATCAGCGGGGTGGCGGAGAGGTCGTTGGCGATCTTCCGGCCCCAGGGCGTCGTGGCGTCGCTTTCTGCGACGGTGGGGTGGGAGACGGCGGCGAGGACGTGGCCGGTGTCGATCTCGACGACGACGGCGGCGCCGAAGAGTTCTTCGTCGAGGCGGTCGCCGATGTCTTCGAGTTCGCCGTGCCAGGGCTGCATGACGGCGAGGCCGAGGTCGCGGTGGAACACGGCGCGGACCCAGGCCTGGAGGCGGAGGTCGAGGGTGAGTCGCACGTCGCGCCCGGGCCGGGTGGGGATCTCGGCGAGCACTTCTCGGGAGCGGCGGTGGGAGGTGATCTGGCCGAGGTCGCCGCGTAGCCAGGGTTCGAGGGAGGCCTCGACGCCGTTGGCGCCGGCGATGTCGCCGTCGCGGTATCCGCCGAGGTCGACGATGCCTTGGTCGGGGCGGAAGGGTCGGGCCTGGATTTCTTCGGCGTAGGCCGGTCGGGTTCCGCCGAGGATGGGCGCGGCGAGGGACTCGACGTCGACGACAAAGGGCTCGCCGGCGAAGGCGTCGCGCAGGGGCGAGGGCAGGCCGTCGGTGGGGAGCTCGACGCGGAGGGTGTGGGTGGGGTATTGGCGCCGGCGGGTGGGCTGGAGGTCGACCGCCTGCCAGACCTCGAGGGCGTCGGCGTTCTCGCCGAAGGCGTTGGCCCGGAAGCGTCGGATGACGGCGGCGCGGGATTCGTCGAGTCCTTGGAGCAGCGCGTGGGGGGCTTCGCGCTCGGCGATGGGCTGGGAGATGCGGGCCCAGGGGACGCTTTGGCCCAAGCGGTCTTGGGCGCGCTCGCGCCAGCGTCGCCAGACGTCGCTCTGGCGGGAGGCGACGGTTTCGAGGACGCGGTTGCGGCGGGCCTCGAGCTGGTCGGGGGTGACCCGTCCGATGCCGGCGAGGGTGGCCCAGAGCTCTTGGACCTGCTGGTCGTAGGGGGCGCGGGCCTGGGCGATGCGCTGCTGACGTTCGGTGTCGGACAGGCGGGACCAGGCGGGGCCGGCGGCGTCTTCGGCGGCGTCGAGGCCCTTGCGGTCGGCCCAGGCGCCGGAGAGCACATCGAAGTCGACGACGACGGCGAATCCGGGGCGGTCTTCGGCGAGGACCAGGCCGTTGCGGTCGAGGATGCGGCCGCGGATGGTGGGGACGAAGCGGTCGTGGAGCAGGGCGCGCTCGGCGCGGCCGCGGCTTTCCTGGTGGTGCTCGCCGAGGGTCAGGCGTGCGGCTTGGGCGACCAGGACGCTGCCGAGGCAGAGTCCGAGCACCGTGAGCAGCAGGAGCCGCCGGTGAAACATGCTGGGGAACAGTCGCCGCAGGCGTTTGCGCATGGGGGCCGTCCGGGGCCAGGCTTGGCGTGTGGCGGGGGCGCGGGCGCAGCGACCGCGCGTTTAAACAGCCGTGTTGGTATCGGCCAAAGGGTACGCCCAGGGCCATTGGGCCGTGTTGCGTCGCCTAGGCCGGGTGACGGGCGGGCCCCTGCCGGCGGCGGAGCCGGGGGATCAGGCGAAGAGGCTGACGCAGGCGCGGGCGCGGTCGATCTTCCGCTGGCGCTCGGCCTTCTGCTCTTGGGAGTCGGTGGGGAGGGCCTGGGCGTCGGCGAGAGCCTGGTCGGCGTCTTGGCGGGACAAGTCGGCCTTGCTGGCGGCGTATTCGGTGAGGACGGTCATGGATTGGCCGTCCATCTGGACGAAGCCGCCGGCGATGGCGAGGACTTGTTCGCCCGAGGCCGATTTCGCCCGCATCTTGCCGGCGCCGAGCTCGGCGACGATGGGGGCGCGCTTGGGGGCGAAGCCCATGCGGCCGTCGGAGAGCGGGAGATCGACGTAGGCGAAGGCGTCGTCGAGGACCTCGCCCTCGGGGGTCACCACGGTGCAATGGAGCATGTCGGCCATGGGCGGGATGATGGCGTAGCGCGGGCGGGGCCGCAAGCGGGGTTACTCGGTGGGCTGTGTGGCCGGTTGCGTGGCCGGGGCGTCTTGCTCTCGGGTGAAGGTGAGCGTCGTGCCGCCGGGGGACGTGGCCAGCAGCGAACCGTTTTCGAGGAGCCGGATGGTTCCTTCGCTGTTGTTCTCGGTGGCGATCTTGGCGGTGGTTTCGGAAACCGGCTCCCAGGTTCCGGCCATGCCGAAGACCTCTTGGCCGTCGGCGCCTTGGAGGGTCATGACGGCGGACTGGTCCTCTAAGACTCGGAACGTGGCGGACTCGGCGCCGTCGGGCAGCGGGATGTCGGGCAGGTCTTCGATGACCCACGTGCCGACGTAGGCGGGGGTGGATGCGGCGCATCCGAGGAGTCCGATCGCGGCGGCGCAGAGCAGCGAGAGCGCGGGTGCTTGTTTGAGCATGCTGAAGCCTTCCAGAAGCGTAGAGGAGTGAGGGGCCGCCCTACCGGACCGGCGTGACGGCGGGAGTATTACACCACGGCGCCGCGATTTGTGCGCGGGGTTATGCGGGCACGGGTTCGCCGTGGAGGACTTCGCGTAAGAACTTGCCGGTGTGGCTGTCGGGGTGGTTGGCGATGTCTTCGGGGGTGCCGGTGGCGACGAGGGTCCCGCCGCCGTCGCCGCCTTCGGGGCCGAGGTCGAGGACCCAGTCGGCGCGTTTGATGACGTCGAGGTGGTGTTCAATGAGTAGGACGGTGTGGCCGGCGTCGGCGAGGCGGTCGAGCACCTCGATGAGCTTGGCGACGTCGTGCATGTGCAGGCCGGTGGTGGGTTCGTCGAGGACGTAGAGGGTGTGGCCGACGCTGCGCTTGCCGAGCTCGGTGGCGAGCTTGACGCGCTGGGCCTCGCCGCCGGAGAGCGTGGTGCTGGCCTGGCCGAGCTGGATGTAGCCGAGTCCGACGTCGTCGAGGGCCTGGAGCAGGCGGGCGATGTCGCTGAACGAGTCGAAGAACTCCAGGGCTTCTTCGACGGTCATGGCCAGTACGTCGGCGATGTGTTTGCCGCGGAAGGTGACCTCGAGGGTTTCGCGGTCGTAGCGGGTCCCGCCGCAGACATCGCAGGGGACGAAGACGTCGGGGAGGAAGTGCATCTCGATTTTCTTGACGCCCTGGCCCTGGCAGGCTTCGCAGCGGCCGCCCTTGACGTTGAAGGAGAAGCGCCCGGGCTGGTATCCGCGGAGCTTGGCTTCGTTGGTCTTAGAGAAGAGGGATCGGATGAGGTCGAACACGCCGGTGTAGGTGGCGGGGTTGGAGCGTGGGGTGCGGCCGATGGGGGACTGGTCGACCTCGATGACGCGATCGACCTTGTTTAGGCCGGTGACGCGGGTGTGGGCGCCGGGCTGGACGCGTGAGCCGGTGACGACTTTCTGCGCGGCTTTGAGGAGGACCTGGTTGACGAGGGTGCTCTTGCCTGAGCCGGAGACGCCGGTGACCAGGACGAGGCCGCCGAGGGGGAAGGCGGCGTCGATGTTCTTGAGGTTGTTGGCGCGTGCCCCCTTGACGACGAGGGCTTTCTTGGTCGACATCGGCCGGCGCGACTCGGGGACGGGGATTTCGAGGTCGCCGCTGAGGTATTGGCCGGTGAGGGAGCCGGGGTCGAGGGCGACCTCGTCGACGGTTCCCTCGGCGGTGATGGTCCCGCCGTGTCTGCCGGGGCCGGGGCCGACGTCGATGAGGTGGTCGGCGGCGCGGACGGTGTCGAGGTCGTGCTCGACGACGAGGACGGTGTTGCCGATGTCGCAGAGCCTGCGGAGGGTGCGGATCAGGCGTGCGTTGTCGCGTTGGTGGAGGCCGATGGTGGGTTCGTCGAGCACGTAGCAGCAGCCGACGAGGCCCGAGCCGACCTGGGTGGCGAGGCGGATGCGCTGGGCCTCCCCGCCGGAGAGGGTGGCGGTGCTGCGGTTGAGGCCGAGGTATCCGAGGCCGACGCTGCGCATGAAGCCGAGCCGGGCGACGATCTCTTTGAGGATGGGGGCGGCGATGGCGGCGTGTTCGCCTTGGAGGTTGAGGGAGTCGAACAGGGCGCCGGCCTGGTCGATGGTCATGCCGGTGACGTCGGCGATGTTGAAGCAGAGGGTGTCGGGGCTGGGCGGGTTGACGACGCCTTCGGTCCCGCGCTTGAAGTCGCCCACGCGTTTGGAGGCGACGGCGTGGAGGGATTCGGGGACGGTGGCGGGGTCGACTTCGAGGAAGACGTGGAGGGATTCTTTGCGGAGTCGGGCGCCGTTGCAGGCGTCGCACGGGCGTTCGCTGAGGTAGCTGGAGAGGCGGTGCTTGACGAACTCGCTGTCGGTGGTGTCGAAGCGTCGTTGGAGGTTGGGGAGGACGCCTTCGAACTCGGCGCCGTATTTGGTTTCGTCGCGTTCGGTGGTGCCGTGCATGAGGATGCGTTGCACGGCTTTGGGGAGGGACTTGAAGGGGGTTTGGGGGGAGACCTCGAAGTCGCGGCAGAATCGGCGGGTGAGCCGACCGTAGAGGATGTTCATCCGCTTGCCGTTTTTGCGCCAGGCTTCGATGGCGCCCTCGGCGAGCGGGAGTTCGGGGTTGGGGACGATGAGGTTCTCGTCGAACTCGAAGCGGGTGCCCAGGCCGTTGCAGGCCGGGCAGGCGCCGTAGGGCGAGTTGAAGGAGAACAGGCGCGGCTCGAGGTCTTCGAGCGCGCACTCGGGGTGGACCGGGCAGGCGTGGCGTTCGCTGAAGAGGGTGTCGGTCCATTCGCCGGCGTCGGACTGTTCGGCGAGGACGGCGACGCCGTCGGCGAGCTTGAGGGCGAGTTCGATGGAGTCGGCGACGCGTTGGCGTAGCTCGGTTTGGTCTTCGGGGGTTTCGGTGCGGATGACCACGCGGTCGACGACGGCCTCGATGGTGTGCTTCTGGTACCGCTGGGTCTGGGTGGTGAAGGGGGTTTTGGCTTTGGACTCGGCGAGGTCGCGGAGGTCGAGGACTTCGCCGTCGACGCGGGCGCGGACGAAGCCCTGGCGGGTGAGGCCGGCGAAGACTTCCTTGTGGTGGCCTTTTTTCCCGCGGATGACCGGCGCGCAGATCATGAGCTTGGCGCCCTCGGGTCGGGACAGGACGTGGTCGACGATCATGCGGGCCGACTGCTGGGTGAGGGGGTGTCCGCAGGTCTTGCCCTTTTCGACGTGCCAGCACCGGGGGTTGCCGATGCGTGCGAAGAGCAGGCGGAGGAAGTCGTAGACCTCGGTGGTGGTGGCGACGGTCGATCGCGGGTTGTGGGAAGCGGACCGCTGCTCGATGGCGATGGTGGGCGGGAGCCCTTCGATGTGTTCGACCTTGGGCTTGCGCATGCGGTCGAGGAACTGGCGTGCGTAGGCCGAGAGCGACTCCATGTATTTCCGCTGGCCCTCGGCGAAGACGGTCTCGAAGGCGAGGGACGACTTGCCGGAGCCGGAGGGCCCGGTGATGACCACGAGCCGGTCGCGGGGGATGTCGAGGTCGACGCCTTGGAGGTTGTGCTC
>JBCCXV010000031.1:0-13539 GCA_039191195.1 Planctomycetota bacterium | reverse complement strand
GCGAGGTCGGCACACTGGGGAGCGACACGGAAGTCCTTACCACTCGCACCACGCATCGCGACGGACCCGCATGCCCTCAGAACAACCCAGCAGCCCTCTCGCCGGCTTGGTTCACCACGCCGGCTCGACCCCGTCCGTACACACCGCCGCGCCCCGCGACGACGCGCCCGCGGAGGTCACCGACACCGCGCAAGCCCCGCGGCAACCGCTGGACCGCCGGCGGATCCTCGACCGCACCCTCGAGTGCCTCACCGAGGTCGGATACGACAAGACCACCATCCGGGCCATCGCTAAACGTATCGGCTGCGCCGTCGGCTCCATCTACCGGCACTACCGCGACAAGCGCGAGCTGCTCGCGGCGGTCGCCTCGTCCCGCCTCGAGGCCGTCGCCGAGTACGCCGAGATGGGCCGCGACCCCGCCTGGGTCGCCCGGCTATACGTCCAGGCCGCCCAGGGCCACCCCGAGCTCTACCGCCTGCTGTTCTGGCTCTCGGGCGTCGGCAAGCCCCACGGCCAAGAGACCGTGCCGCCGATCATCAACCGCATCCTCGACGGCTGGACCAAGACCCTCGGCTCGGCCAACGCCGCCCGCCGCTTCTGGGCCGGCGTCCACGGCGGAGTCATGCTCGGGCTCGACGCCGACCAAGCCGTCGCCCTGGCCAAAGCCTCACTCGCCGACCTCAAACCCGCCGAGAGCCCCTCGGAAGACAACCAAACCCCCACCGAGGCCCCGCTGGCGGCGATCCCGCACGCCGAGCAAGCCCTGGCCGCGTCATAATCGCGCCCGCCGGGCCACGCCCGGTTCTAGGGCACGCGCATGACCCGACTGTCTGGCCAGTCCCGACCGGCGCCGGCCAAGCTCAACCTCGCCCTGGCCGTCGACCCGCCCGACGCCGCCGGCATGCACCCGCTAGCGACTTGGGCCGTCGGGCTCGATTTCGGCGACGAGGTCTCCTTCACGCCCGAACCCGCAGACGAGCCCGCGCTGGTCCGTCGGCTAGCTGGCGATGCGCCCGTCGCGTTCGATTGCGACTGGCCCGCCGAGCAAGACCTGGTCTCCCGGGCTCGAACAGCGCTCCAAGCGCGCGTCGGACGTTCGGTGCCCGGCCGAATCGAACTCACCAAGCGCATCCCGCCCGGCGCCGGGCTCGGGGGGGGCTCGGCCGACGCCGCCGCGACCCTCGCGCTGCTCAATCACGCCCACGGCTTGGGAGTGTCCCACGACGAACTCGACGCGATCGCCGCCCCCCTCGGCGCCGACATACCGCTCTGCGCCGCCCTGGCCCGCGACGCCGGCTCCCGGCTCGCCACCGGTTACGGCCATCAACTCGAGCCCGCGCCCATGCCCCCTTGGCGGAACATCATTCTGCTGCTCACGCATCGCCCCACGCCCACCGGGCCGGTCTACCAAGCGTTCGACGGCTTGCTGTCCGGCGGGGGAAGCTCAAAAGACGCCCGCGCCCGGGTCGACGCCATCGTCACGAAGACCCTCGACTCCGGCCGGCTGCCCGTCGCCAACGAGCTCGAAGCCGCCGCGCGCAACGTGCAGCCCCGCATCGGGCACGCGCTTGACGCCTTGCGCAGCGCCGACCTCGACGCCCACCTCACCGGCTCGGGGTCGACGCTCTTCCTCACGCCCGGCGAGCAACCGCTCCCGGATCCCCAAGCCGCCGCCGCCATCGCCGGCGAGGGCTGGGTCGGCCAAGCCGCCCGCGTGCTCCCGCCGCGCTGACCCCCGCCCCACACTGACCCGCGCTCAGCCGCCCGGCGCCAAGCCCACGATGCGCCGCTCGATCGCTTGACGCTGCTGCGGCAGGAACTGCCGCTCGGGGTCCAGGCGGCGCAGGTCGTCCCGCCGAAGCAACTCTCGCCAGGCCTCGGCGGCCTCGGCGCGGTACCCCGCCGAGGTCAGGGCCTCGGCCCGGCGCTGCGCCGCGGTCACCGACCCCGCAGATCGCTCCATCGCCACGGCGTACCACTGCGCGGCGCGGTCCAGCGACTCCCGCGACGTCTCCGGCGCCACGCGCGAACGCACGAGCCACGCGTCGCCCGCCCCCAGCGCCACCCCGTGCCCGGCGCGACGCGCGGCACGATCTTCCGCCCACGCGATCGCCGCTTCGGCCTCCCGCAGCGCGAGCCGCTCTTCCCCGGCGCCGGCGGCGGCCACGACGCGCTCCAACCGGAGCCGCGCCGCCCAACGCTCTGCCAACCGGTAGCCGTCGAAGCGCGCCGACGCCCGGTCCAATCGCTCGATCGCTTGCGGCGCGTAGGGGTCCAACCGCAACACGCGCTCCGCCGCGACGAGGTCGCGATCGGCCCGACCGGCCGGATACGCGAACCGGGCGGCCACCAGCAGCGAAGCCGCAACGAGCGCCGCGCATGCGAGACGGCCCCACCACAAGCGAGACGCTTGGGTCGGGTCGACCTGGGCATCCGCATCGCGCGCTCGCCCGGCCGTCGATCCCGCCGCGGCCAAACCAACGATCAGCGCCGCGCCCGGGGCGCACGTCGGCTGGAACCAGGTCATCTCCGTCAGCCCGTGCGCCACCAGCGCCGCCGCGGCGCCCGTCAAGCCCAACGCAACCCAGTCGGCGCCCGGGCTGGGGGACTGCTCCACCTCAACGGCCTCCGCCGCTTCTTTCGACGCCTCCGCGACCACACCGCCGCCGCGCAGCCACAGCACCGCCACCGCCGCAAAGCCCGCGACGCCCAGCGCCCACACGCCGAGCTTGGGCAGGTCGAAAGACGCGTTCGCCACGGCGTACTCGGCGCCAAACCACACCAGCGCCACCGCGCCCACTCCCAAACCCACCTTGCGCACATCTCCACCCGCCGGGCCACGCGCTGGCGCCAATACGGCGTTTCGCCCGGCCCGCCACGCGCCCAGCACCAGCGCCGCGCCCCACGCGAGGCCAACGACCCCCAGCGCCGCCAGCCAGTCGGCCGCGGCGTGGTGCAGGCTCGCCACTTCCTCGGGCAGGAGTTCCGGCTTGAAGCGGCTCGACAGCTGCGCCACGCCGTCCGGCCCCCAACCGGCGAGCCACCGCCCGGGCGCCTCCCGCACGCCACGCACGACGGTTTCCAGATACCACCCGCGGAAGAGCAGACTCCGCAGCCCCGCCGGCCCGTCCGGGCCCAACAGCCAGCTCACGCCTACGGCCGCCTGCATCGCGAACACCAGCCCCACCGGCGCCGCGCCCGCGAGCCTCAACCGCATCCCTTCCCGGGTCCGTCGCGCGAGCCAGGCCAACACGGCCATCACACCCGCGCCGCCCACGGCCGCCGCCATCGCGCCACGGCTGCTCGTGCAGGCCAGCGCCGCCAAAGCCGCGACGAGCGCCACCGCCGCGGCCACGCACGCCGGCTTCACGCGCGAACGCCACGCCGCCGCCACGCACCCCACGGCGATCAGGGCCAAGCCGGTAGACATCGACCCGAGCACGTTGGAGAACCCCACCGTGCCCGTGGCCTCGAGCGTCGCGGTCCGCCTCGACAACATGCGCTGCGCCGCCGAGTCGTCCTCCTGCCCGCGGGCGTCGGCGAGCGCCTGGGCGTTCTGCTCAGCGAAACGGACCGACGCCGGCCCCTCGACCATCACGTAGTACGCCGCGCCAAGGCCCACCGGGATCGCCAAGCCCAGCAGCAGCCCAACGGCCCACCGCCGGGCGCCCGGCAGCTGGCCCAGGTGTACCGCCGCCAGCCCAACCGCGGCCGCGTGGAGCCAACCCGCCGCGAGCTGCCGGTCCTCGAACCCGCCCCCCCACGCCCAGGCCGCCGCGCCAAGACCGCCGGTCCCCAGAAGTGCTACGGCGCCAAGCCGCAGCGCCGCCCCGGCCCGCAGCGCCACCCACACCCCGGCCGCCGCCGCCAGCACCCCCAACGCTTGCAGCCAGCCGACGGCCGCGGGCCCCCACTGGATCACCGCCTGCCCGCCCGGCAGGTCGATGCGCGGGTCGAACCCAAATCTCAGAGACAGCGTGTGCGGCGCCACCCAGGGCGCCAACGCCGTCGCGGCGACCCCCGCCGCCGACCAACCGGCCCAGGCCTGCGGGCTCGGCCCCCGACGCCCAGGGCCCTGCGCTGACCTCGTCGCAGCGACCCGCTTGCCCCTGAGACCGCCGCGGCCCGAGCCCGTGCCCCGCGCCAGTTTGCGTCGCCTGCCGCCCATGGCCCCATTCTGCCCGGGAAGCGGGCCCGCCACCTGCCGCGTCAGCCGCCACGGCCGTCAGCCCTGTCACCCCGAGCCGCACGCGGGCGCCGATGTGACAGGCCGGGCCCGCCAAACCGCCGCCGAAACGGCCTCGCCAGGGCCACAAGGGCCTTTAGCCCCGTCCGTTCGCCCCCGCCGCTGGCGCCGCGTTTGTAATCACTGAGGCTCACGCGGGCCCGCGCACCTCGCCTAGGCCCGCCATCCCCTGTCCCTGGACCGCCCCGACCCCGGAGCCCGACCCGCCATGGCCGTGAAAGAACTGACCTTCGAACTCGACGCCCGCAAGAAGCTCCTCGCCGGCGTCGAGAAACTCGCCTCCGCCGTCAAGAGCACCCTCGGCCCCCGCGGCCGCAACGCCGTGCTCGATAAGTCTTGGGGCGGGCCCACCGTCACCAAGGACGGCGTCTCGGTCGCCGAAGAAGTCGAGCTCCGCGACAAGACCGAAAACCTCGGCGCCCAGCTCCTCAAGGAGGCCGCCAGCAAGACCTCCGACAAGGCCGGCGACGGCACCACCACCTCGACCGTCCTGGCCGAGGCCCTGGTCCGCGAGGGCCTCCGCCGCGTGATCGCCGGCGCCGACGCCAACGCCGTGGTCCGCGGCATGCGCAAGGCCACCGACGCCGTGGTCGCCAGCATCGAGAAGCTCTCGACCCCCATCGACGACAAGACCGACATCGCCAACGTCGCCGCCATCTCGGCCAACAACGACACGTCGATCGGCAAGATCATGGCCGACGCCTTCGAGAAGGTCGGCAAGGACGGCGTGATCACCGTCGAAGAGGGCAAGGCGCTCGACACCTACGTCGACGTCGTCGAGGGCATGCAGTTCGACCGCGGCTTCCTCTCGCCCAACTTCATCACCGACCAAGACAAGATGCAGGTCGTGCTCGAGAAGTGCCTCGTCCTGATCTTCGAAGACAAGATCTCCAGCATCCAGAAGCTCGTGCCCCTGCTCGAAAAGATCCAGCAGGCCAAGAAGCCGCTGCTGATCATCGCCGAAGACGTCGAGGGCGAAGCCCTGGCCACCCTGGTCATGAACAAGCTCCGCGGCGTGCTCAACGTCTGCGCCGTCAAGGCGCCGGGCTACGGCGACCGCCGCAAGGCCATGCTGCAGGATGTCGCGGTGCTCACCGGCGGCGAGGCCGTCATGAAGGACCTCGGCGTCGACCTCGACAAGGTCGAGCTCGGCCAGCTCGGCATGGCCAAGAAGGTCACCATCGACCACGACAACACCACCATCGTCGAGGGCGCTGGCGAGTCGTCCGCCATCCAGGGCCGCATCGAACAGATCCGCTCCGAGATCGAAACAACCACCAGCGACTACGATCGCGAGAAGCTCCAGGAGCGCCTCGCCAAACTCGCCGGCGGCGTCGCCCAGATCAACGTCGGCGCCGCGTCCGAAGCCGAACTCAAGGAAAAGAAGGCCCGCGTCGAGGACGCCCTACACGCCACCCGCGCCGCGGTCGCCGAAGGCATCGTGCCCGGCGGCGGCGTGAGCTTCATCCGATCCCTGTCCGTCCTCGACAAGGTCGAAACCGCGTCGGATGACGAAGCCGTCGGCGTGGGCGTGGTCCGCAAGGCACTCACCGTCCCCCTGCAAACGCTCGCCGACAACGCCGGCGAAAAGGGCACCGTCATCGTCCGCCGCGTCGCCGAGGGCAAGGGCAACTTCGGGTTCGACGCCCTCAAGCTCGAGTACGGCGACCTGATCGACAAGGGCATCATCACCCCGAGCAAGGTCGACCGCACCGCCCTCGAGAACGCCGTGAGCGTTGCCGGCCTCCTGCTCAGCACCGACTGCACCGTCGTCGAAGCCCCCAAGGACGAAGACGACGCCCCCGCGGGCCCTCCCGGCGGCATGGGCGGAATGGGCGGTATGGGCGGCGGGATGCCCGGCATGGGCGGAATGGGTGGCATGGGCGGCATGCCCGGCATGATGTAAGCCGCCCCCGGAAACGCCCCGGCGGCTCGCCCGCCAAGACCACACCAAGCACATCACGCCGCAAGGCGAACCCCACCTTCACCCCACACTCTCGCGAACAACGGAACGACACACCATGGCCACCGCCACCGCCAAGAAGCAGACCCTCAAGCCCCTCGACGACCGCGTGCTCATCGAGCCCGCCGTGGCCGAAGAGAAGACCGCCTCGGGCCTCTACCTCCCCGAATCGGCCCAAGAGAAGCCCATGCAGGGCACCGTCGTGGCCGTCGGCCCCGGCAAGCTCAACGACGACGGCTCGCGCACGGCCCCCGGCGTGAAGAAGGGCGACCTCGTGCTCTACGGCAAGTACGCCGGCACCGAAGTCGAACTCAACGACCAGACCATCATGGTGCTCCGCGAATCCGAGATCCTCGGCGTCGTCGTCAAGTAAGTCAGCCCGGACAACCACAGAGGCTCGGAGATACAGAGCCGAACCCCCGCAGCCTACGGCCCTTTGACACTTCCCCCCTTTCACCGCTCCGTGCCTCCGTGCCTCCGTGCCTCCGTGCCTCGGTGGTGAATTCAGAAAGAAGCAGGAACCTTAAGCATGGCTACCAAGCAGATGATCTTCGACGCCGACGCACGGCAAGAGCTGGCCAAGGGCCTCGAGCGCCTCGCCACCGCCGTCAAGATCACCATGGGCCCCACGGGCCGCAACGTGATCCTCGATAAGTCCTACGGCGGCCCCAGCGTCACCAAGGACGGCGTGTCGGTCGCCAAGGAAGTCGAAGTCGCCGAACCCTTCCAGAACATGGGCGCCAAGATGGTCGTCGAGGTCGCCAAGAAGACCAACGACAAGGCCGGCGACGGCACGACCACCAGCGTCGTCCTGGCCGACGCCATCTTCCGCGAAGGCCTCAAGCACGTCGCCAGCGGCGCCAACGCCATGGCCGTCCAGCGCGGCGTCGCCGCCGCCGCCGAGTCCGCCAGCGAGGCCATCCGCACCACCGCCGTCAAGTGCAAGGGCAAGGCCGACCTCCAGAAGGTCGCCACCGTCTCGGCCAACCACGACGCCGAGATCGGCGAGCTGCTCGCCCAAGCCATCGACAAGGTCGGCAAGGACGGCGTCGTCGAGGTCGAAGAGGGCAACGCCGCCGAGACCTCCCTCGACTTCGTCGACGGCATGGCCTTCGACAAGGGCTACCTCTCGCCCTACTTCATGACCGCCGCCGACGACCAGGAGTGCGTGCTCGAAGACGCCCTGATCCTCATCCACGAGAAGAAGATCAGCAACCTGCCCGACCTGCTGCCCCTGCTCAACAAGGTCGCGATGGCCAACAAGCCGCTGCTGATCATCGCCGAGGACGTCGAGAACGAAGCCCTGGCCGCCCTGGTGGTCAACCGCCTCCGCGGCGTCCTGCAGGTCTGCGCCGTCAAGGCCCCGGGCTTCGGCGACCGCCGCAAGGCCATGCTCGGCGACATCGCCACCCTCACCGGCGGCACGTTCCTCAGCGACGACCTCGGCCAGTCCCTCGAAACCCTCGAGCTCGACGCGCTCGGCTCGGCCAAGCGCATCGTCGTCGATAAGGACAACACCACCATCGTCGAAGGCGCCGGCAAGAAGAAGGACGTCGACGCCCGCATCGCCCAGATCCGCCAGCAGATCGAGACCACCACCTCCGACTACGACCGCGAGAAGCTCCAGGAACGCCTGGCCAAGCTCACCGGCGGGGTGGCCATCGTCCGCGTCGGCGCGATCACCGAAGCCGAGATGAAAGAACGCAAGGACCGCGTCGACGACGCCCTGCACGCCACCAAGGCCGCCGCGGCCGAGGGCTACGTGCCCGGCGGGGGCGTGTCGTTCCTCCGCGCCATCGACGCCGTCGACAAGGGCCGCAACAAGGCCAAGGGCGACGAGAAGATCGGCTTCGACATCGTCGCTGCCGCCCTCGAGGCCCCGCTGCGCCAGATCGTCGATAACGCCGGCGAAGACGGCCAGGTCGTCGTCGAAGACGTCCGCGCCAAGCAAGGCTCGGCCGGCTACAACGCCGCCACCGGCGAATACGTCGACATGGTCAAGGCCGGCATCATCGACCCCGCCCTGGTCAGCCGCACCGCCCTGCTCAACGGCGCCTCGGTCGCCGGCCTGATGCTCACCACCAACGTGCTCGTCTCCGAACTCAAGGACGACGAAGAGCCCGTGCCCGGCGCCATCGCCTAACGCCGCGACCGGCGCAGAACCGAAGACCACAAGCGGGCCTGGGAAACCGGGCCCGTTTTATTAAGCCCGCACGGTGAAATCGCAACTCTCTGCTCTCTGTGCCTCCGTGCCTCTGTGGTAAACCCACCGCCATGCCCACCACCCGCGACTACTACGAAGTGCTCGGCGTCGACAAGTCCGCCGACGCCGACACCATCAAGCGGGCCTATCGCAAGCTGGCGATGAAGCACCACCCGGACCGCAACCCGGGCGACGCCGAAGCCGAAAAACTCTTCAAAGAAGCCGCCGCGGCCTACGAGGTCCTGTCCGACGCCGACAAGCGCGCCCGCTACGACCGCTTCGGCCACGAAGGCCTCGGCGGGTCCCCCGGCCACGACTTCCAGTCGATGAACGCCGACGACATCTTCTCGATGTTCGACGACATCCTCGGCGGGGCCTTCGGCGGGCGATCCCGCTCCCGCTCGCGCGGCGGCGCCGCACGCGGCCACGACCTCGAACTCGCCATCCAGATCGACCTCGAAGACGTCCTCCACGGCGTCGATCGCGAGATCGAGTTCACCCGCGAAGACATCTGCGAAGCCTGCAACGGCACCGGCGGCAAGCCGGGCGCCGAACCCGTCGTCTGCCCCATGTGCGGCGGCTCCGGGCAGGTCCAGCAAGCCGGCCTCGGCGGCATGTTCCGCATGGTCACCACCTGCCCCAACTGCAACGGCGCCGGCAAGGTCTACCCCGAAAAATGCCCCGCCTGCCGGGGCACGGGACGGGTCAAGGTCACCCGCAAGATCGAGGTCCGCGTCCCGCCGGGGATCTCCGACGGCCAGGTCATCCGCGTCGCCGGCGAAGGACAACCCGGCCGCGCCGGCGGGCCCCACGGCGACCTCCACGTCGTCGTCCGCGTCGCCGAACACAACGTCTTCGAACGCCACGGGGCCGACCTGCTCCTGAAGATGCCCACCCCCTTCGCCCAGGCCGCCCTCGGCGCCGAGATCGACGCGCCCACCCTCGAAGGCAAGACCCCGCTCAACGTGCCCGCCGGCGCGCAGCACGGCGACCTGCTCCGCATCAAGGGCCAAGGCCTGCCGCGCCTCCGCGGCGGCGCCCGGGGCGACCTCGTCGTCGCCGTGCTCATCGAGGTGCCCAACAAGCTCACCTCCCGGCAGAAAGAGCTGCTGCGCGAGTACGCCGAGACCGAAGACCACGCCGTCCTCCCCGAGTCCAAAGGCTTCTGGGAGCGGATCAAAGACCACTTCGCCGTGCGTGAAGAAGACGCCGCGTCCGAAACGACCGCTTAACCCCCACCCGCGCTACGGAGCGCCACGATGAACGCACCCGCAACACCGCCCGAATCCGACGACCGCTTCGAAGGCGAGCAGTTCGTCGACGACATCCCCGCCGGCGAGGTCGACCCCGACGCCATCGCCGCCCAGCAAGAGGCCGCCGAGCAAGAAGCCGCAGGCGATGCCCCGGAAGGCGCCGACGTCGCTTCGCTCCAGCAAGAGCGCGACGCAATCGAGCAGCGGCTGCTCCGCGTGTCGGCCGACTACCAGAACTTCACCCGCCGGGCCGAGCAGAACACGCGCCAGGCCGAGCAGCAGAAGCTCATGTCGGTCGCCCGGGCCGTGGCGCCGGCGATGGACCACTTCGACCGCGCCCTCGACGTCGACCCCGACAAGACCACCACCGCCGACCTGCTCCAGGGCGTCGCCAGCATCCGCGACGAGCTCCTCAAGGCGCTCGGCGCCGTCGGCGTGACGCGCGTCGACGTCCAGCCCGGCGACGCGTTCGACCCCGTCCGCCACGAGGCCCTCACGCGGATGCCGCACGACGACATCGCCTCGGGCGACATCGTCCAGCAGTGCCAGCCCGGCTACGCCGTGGGCGACACCGTCGTCCGCCCGGCACAGGTCATCTTGGCGCAGTAGCGAGACAATCGGAAGTGACGGCATGGATCGGATGACACGGATACCGAAGATGTGGGCGCCGCTCCGCTCCGCCGGCGGCACGGGCGTCTCGCCCGTGATGCAAACACGAGAACAAGTGCCACCGATAGCCGCCGCTGGCTTGCTGCTGACCGCTGAAAGCTGACTCCCATGCCCACCTACGACTACGTCTGCCAAGCCTGCGGCCACGAGTTCGAGCAGTTCCAGATGATGTCGGCCAAGCCGTTGCGCAAGTGCCCGGCGTGCGGCAAGCTCAAGCTCAAGCGCCTCATCGGCGCCGGCGCCGGCGTCATCTTCAAGGGCGGCGGCTTCTACGAAACCGACTACCGCTCGGGCGACTACAAGAAGGCCGAGAAAGCCGAGAAGGACGCCGCGAAACCCAAGACCGACTCCACCGGGAAATCAGACAGCAAGGGCAAGTCAGGCTCGTCCGACAAATCGGGCGGCGA
Organism: Planctomycetota bacterium; assembly: GCA_039191195.1. Taxonomy (GTDB): domain Bacteria; phylum Planctomycetota; class Phycisphaerae; order Phycisphaerales; family Phycisphaeraceae; genus JBCCBV01. Next base: position 2,798 of record JBCCXV010000031.1, on the reverse strand, counting down.
CTCCGGCAGTAAGAAAGCGGACGCGAAGCCCGCGGCGAAGAGCGAGTCGAAGCCGGCGTCCTCCAGCAAGAAGACCGGCGGCCAGTAAGGGAGCGTCCGGGGCATGCTCTCCCTCGACACCGGCGACATCACCTTCGAGGAGCCCGCGGTCGCGCTCGGACCGGGCCTCACGCTCGACGCGTTCCGCGACGGCCCCGCCGGCCGGTCCGCCAAACTGCACGTCGCCAACGACCCTTACACCTCCTGGAAACTCGCAGGCCCGCACGCCCTCGAGCTGAGCTTCCGGGTCACCGCCTGGTTCCACGCCCAGCGCCTCTATCGCGTGCACCTGCTCGCCGTCGATCCGACCACCGAGAACACCGCGAGCGGCTCGTGGGACGACTGGTCCGAAGCCCAGGAGATGCAGCGGAAGACCAGCCACGACCGCTGGATGGCCCGGCACACCGGCGGGCAAAGCCTCTTCGACTGGGGCGAGGTCGTCTCGCGCTACGACGACCGCGCCGGCATGGCCTTCCTCGACATCCGCTACGGATTCCAGCCACGGTAATCGGGCTCAGCCCACGACCCCGCGCTCTTGGAGCAGCCGGTAGATCGCGTCGACCGATTGCTCGACCGAGTCCTCGGCGGTCTTGATCACCAGCGCCGGATCGCTCGGCGGCTCGTACGGCGCCGCGAGGTCGCTGAACGCCGCCATGTTCGAGCCCTGCTCCACCGCGTTCTGCTTGGCCGTCTCTTCCGGGCAGTCGCAGTAGACCTCGACGAACCGGTCTTCGCCGACGATCTTCCGCACCGTCGCCCGGTCGATGGACGAGGGCGACAAGAACGCCGCCACCACCACCAGGCCGGCCTGGTTCATCATCTTCGCGGCCTCGGCGGCCCGGCGGAGGTTCTCCGAGCGGTCCGCCGCCGAGTGCGTGAGGTCGGCCGACAACCCCAGGCGCGCGTTGCGCCCGTCGAGGGCGAACACGGCGACGCCCTCGTCGAACAGCCGCTTCTCCAACGCAAACGCGATCGGGCTCTTGCCCGAGCCGGTCAGGCCGGTGAGCCAGACCACGGCCGGCTGGTGCTCGAGCCGCTTGGCCCGCTGGTCGGCGGTGATGAGCGACTCGTGCTGGCGGGCCTCGGCGCCGCGACGCTCGTGCAGCCGGGCCCGGAGCTCGGCCGCCGCGTCGGGGCCGCGGTCGAGGATCATCCCCGCGCCCATCGTGTTGTGCGTGAGCTTGTCGATCACCACGAACGCGCCCGTGCTGCGGTTCTTCTGGTACGGGTCGAACGCGATCGGCCGGGCCAGCTCCACGACCACGCGCCCGATCTCGTTGAGGTCGAGCCCGTCGGCGTCCTCCCGGTGCAGGGTGTTGACGTCCATCCGGTACCGCACCTCCGACACCTGGGCCGGGATCGTCTGGGCGCCGTGCTTGATCATGTAGCCACGGCCGGGCGTCAGGGCGTCTTCGCTCATCCAGACGAGCATGGCCTCGAAGCTCTGGTCGACCCGGGGCGTGTTGTTCGGCGCCACCAACATGTCGCCGCGCGACACGTCGATCTCGTCTTCGAGCGTGATGGTCGGCGCCATGGGGGCGTAGGCCTCGTCGAGGTCGCCGTCGAAGGTGTGGATGGCCTTGACGCGCGAGGTCTTGCGCGAGGGAAGGGCCATCAGCTCGTCGCCCACGCGCACCACGCCCGAGGCGATCGTGCCGGCGAACCCGCGGAAGTCGAGGTCCGGCCGGACCACGTACTGCACCGGGAACCGGAAGTCGATCAGGTTGCGGTCGCTGGCGATCGGCGTGTTCTCGAGCACGTGCATCAGCGTCGGCCCGGTGTACCAGGGCATGTGCTCGCTGCGGTGCACCAGGTTCTCGCCCGACAGCGCCGCCACGGGCACGAACTCCAGGTCGGGCAGGTTGAGCTTGCTGGCGAAGGCCAGGTACTCGGCCCGGATCTCCTCGAAGCGCTTCTCGGAGTACTCGGCCAGGTCCATCTTGTTGATGGCCACCACCAGGTGCTTGATGCCAAGCAGCGAGACGATGAACGAGTGCCGCCGGGTCTGCGTGAGCACGCCGTGCCGGGCGTCGATCAGGATCACCGCCAGGTCGCAGGTCGACGCGCCGGTCGCCATGTTGCGGGTGTACTGCTCGTGGCCCGGCGTGTCGGCGATGATGAACTTGCGCTTGGTCGTGCTGAAGTAGCGGTACGCGACGTCGATGGTGATGCCCTGCTCGCGCTCGGCCTTGAGGCCGTCGGTCAGGAGCGCCGGGTCGAACGTCCCGCCGGTGGTGCCGAAGCGTTTCGAGTCGACCTGCACGGCCGCGAGCTGGTCTTCGTAAACCATCTTGCTGTCGTAGAGCAGCCGCCCGATGAGCGTGCTCTTGCCGTCGTCGACGCTGCCGCAGGTGAGGAAGCGCAGCATGCTCTTGCGCTCGTGCTGCGCAAGGTACTCGTGGATGTCGGTGATTTCTTGGCCCAGCGCGGTCATGGCGGGTTCCGTTACGCGGGTCAGTAGTAGCCCTGGCGCTTCTTCTCTTCCATCGACGCGCCGGGGTCCTTGTCGATCGTCCTGCCCTCGCGCTCGCTGCGCGTCGCCGCGAGCATCTCCTGGATGATCTCCGGCGTGGTCGCGGCACGGCTCGGCGTCGCGCCCGACAGCGGATAATCCCCCAGCGTGCGGAAGCGGACCCACTCCATGCGCGCGGTCTTGGCGAGCTCTTCGGGAACGCGGTCGTCGTCCACGGCGATCAGGCTGCCCTCGAACTCCACCACCGGCTGCTCGCTGGCGTAGTAGATCGGCACGAGCTTGATGT
>JBCCXV010000030.1:0-14216 GCA_039191195.1 Planctomycetota bacterium | reverse complement strand
GCCGAGGAAGGCGGCCGCGCCGCGGGTCGGGTTGGCTTAGGCTTGGGCCCGGTCGTCCTCGTCGATGTGACGCGGGGGTGGCGATCCCGCCCGGAGCCCGTGGATGCCCGAAGCCGACGCCAGCGCCCCGCCGATCGAGACCGGACTTTCGGCGATCGTGGAGGAGGCCGCGGCCTTGCTCGGGCGTGTGGCAGGGTTGGAGGCCGAGCTCGACCGGGCGGCGGGCCTGCTGGTGGCCTCGCTCCGGGCCGGGGGCAAGGCGCTGGCCTGCGGCAACGGCGGCAGCGCCGCAGACGCGGCGCACTTCACGACGGAGCTGGTGGTGCGGTTCGAGGCCGACCGTCGGGGCCTGCCGGCGGTGAGCCTGTCGTCGCACGGGGGCGACCTCACGGCGATCGGCAACGACCTGGACTTCGAGCGGGTCTTTGCGCGTCAGGTCGAGGCGCTCGGCCGTCCGGGCGACGTGCTGCTGGCGATCTCGACCAGCGGGCAGAGCCCGAACGTCGTGGCGGGCTTGCGTCGTGCGAAAGAGATGGGGCTGCGCACCGTTGCGCTATTGGGGCGTGACGGCGGGGCCTGCCGTGGGCTCGCGGACGTCGAGCTGATCGTGCCGCATGAGCGGACGGCTCGGATTCAGGAGGTCCATCAACTGCTCTTGCACGCGTTGTGCGGGGCGGTGGACCGAGCTTTTGTAGACGGTTGAGCGTCGTGCAAGCGCTACGAAAAACGGCGCCGCGTGTGCGACGCCGTTGCGTGTTTGAGTTCGGTGGGAGTTGTGGTTAGAACGCGGCGCGTTCGCCGGTGCGGGCAGCTTCGGCCTCGCGTTGGAGCACGTCGAGGTAGTCGAGTGCGGGGAGTTGCGACTCGCGCCAGCCGCGGTAGACCTCGCGGCTCATGAGGCGCTTCTGGACGCCCAGGTCGACGACGCGCCAGGCGCCTTGGTCATTCTGGCGGAGCAGGACGCGGTTGAGCACGGGTTCTTCGACGCCCTCGGGTTGTACGGTGAAGGTGACCTGGGCGGCGCCGGCTTCGGCATTGAGGTGGTTGTCTTGGAACGGGCCGGCGGCGAGCTCGCTGACGTCGGCGTTGGCTAGGGCGTCTTGGGCCCGGGGGTCGGCCAGGACGTACGAGAGGTAGGCGCCGAAGCGTTCGGACAGCCGGGGCGACGGGCCTTTGCGGAGCCCGGGGAAGGAACGCTCGGCCATGCCGGCGAGGTCGAAGTGGCCGGAGACGAAGCCGTCGACGTGGCCTTGGCGTGCGGCGTCGAGGTAGCTCGAGACGACGTCGAGGGCGCCTTGATACTCGGACGTTTCGGCGGCTTCGGGCGTGTCGCCCCGGGCGCCGGCGTAGGCGGCTTCTTCGGGGGACGCGTCGGGGGCGAGGGTGACAACCACGACGATGAAGAGGATCAGCAGCGATACGAAAGCAGGGCGTAGGTCTCTCATAGGCCCGGGTATCGGCGGGTCTCCCGGCGCGGCCGCAGCCGCGCGGGCGGGCTGCGCATTCGGACGTTAGTGCGTGGCGGCGTAAGCTCGCGGGCATGGACGCAGACGCGCAGTCGGGGGCGTCGCCCGGCGGGAAAGACGGGGTCGCGGGCGTGGACCCCCGGGCCGTACTGCCGAGGGCGTGGGTGCTGGCGCTCGGGGCGTCGGTGGTGGGCGCGGGGTTGGGCTTGCGGTTCTCGGACGCGGCGCCGGCGTGGCTCTGGTTGGCATGCGCGATTTCTTCTGCGTCGGTCGCTTTGATGGTGCGAACGCCGGGGGCGGCGCGCGGGTTGTGCGTCGCCCTGGCTATGGGGTTGGCGATCGCCGGGCGGGGAGCGTCGCTCGAGTCGAGCGCGGCCCACGACTCGGTGTCGCGGTACGTCGGGGAAGCGGCGCAGCTGGCGTCGGTGCGCGGGGCGATCGACGGGCCGGTTCGGACAACGGGCCAGCGCGCGCCGGTCGACATGGAGGGCCTAGCGCGTTATGCGTACACGCCTCCCGGGGTGACGGCCGAGATGCGGGTGGAGTACGTGCGCGTCGATGGCGTGTGGACGCGCGCTTCGGGGCGTCTGCGCGTGCGGTTGCTCGAGCCCGACCACCGGCTGCGGCGCGGGTTGCGGATCGAGGCCGACGGCTGGCTTGGCGCGCTGGCCCCGCCGGCGAACCCCGGTGAGATCGACCGCCAGGTGCGCGGGCGTCGGCAGGGCATCGAGGGCGTGCTGCGCGTGCCGGGGCGCGGCAACTGGCGTGCGCTCGGCGAGCCGGCGTGGGGGTCGCTGGACTTCTGGATGGCGCGGAAGGATGCGTTCTCGAGCGCGGTGCGGGAGTCGCTCTGGCGCGGGCTTGCCGCCGATGACCCGCGCCGGGGCGTGTCCGCGGCGCTGCTGGTGGGCGACCGGTCGGGGCTTTCGTCGCAGACCTACGCCGAGTTTCGGGCGGCGGGCCTCGCCCATGCGCTGAGCCTGAGCGGCGCGCACCTGGGCATTGTACTGGGCCTGGGGTGGCTGCTGGCGCGGGTCGTGTTCGATCGCCCGCGGAAGGCGGCGGTGGCGGCGGCGGCGGTGATGGCGCTGTTCTTGCTCTCGGCGGAGATCCGCACACCCTTGGTGCGAGCCGCGGCGATGGGCACGGCCGGTTTGCTCGCGGCGGGCGTCGGCCGGCCGGGCTCGGCCATGCGGGCCATGGCGATTTCGGCGATTGCCCTTCTCGCGTGGGACCCGAGGCAGGTGGCCGACCCCGGGTTTCAGCTGAGCTATGTCGCCGTGGGCGCGATCTTGATGCTGGCCGGTCCGTTGTCTCGGCGGCTCTGGCGTTCGCCGGCGTGGAGCCCGGACCCGGGGGCGCCGACTTCGACAGCGTCGGGCCCGGCGTGGGTTGGGTGGCTGATCGTGCAGTGGTTCGCCGTGTCGGTGGCGGCGTTCGCGGCGTCGGCGCCGTTGGTGGCGCACCACTTCGGGATGGCGAACTCCTGGGGGGCGCCGGTGTCGCTCGTAGCCGTGGTCCCGCTGACGTTGGTGCTCGGCGTGGGCTACGCCAAGGCGCTGATCGGTTTGGTGTTTCCCAGCGTGTCGGAGTTGTTGGCGCCGGCGTTGCGCGTGTCGTTGGATGCGCTAACGGGGTTGGCGCGGGAGGCGTCGAGTTGGCCCGGAGCGGGGCTTGAGCTTGGCGCGGCGCCGTCGATGCCCTGGGCGCTGGGGTGTACGGCCGTGGTGGTGGCGCTGCTCGGCGGCGGGTTTGCGCGCCGTAGGCTGCGCGGCGGGCTGTGCGTTGGAATGCTTGCGGGTTGGGCCGTGATTGGTGCTGGCGCGTGGGGTACGGCTGCGTGGGCGCCGGCGGGCGATGATGGGCGCTTCCGCTTCGACGCGAAGGCCGATGCGCTGGCGTGGACGGCGCTGTCGGTCGGCGATGGCTCTGCGCACCTGCTGCGCTCGGGCGACTCGGCGGCGCTGGTGGATTGCGGGTCGGGCGGTTGGCCGCGCATGGGTTCGGCGGCGCTGGTTCCGGCTTTGCGGGCGATGGGCGTGCGGCGGCTCGACTGGGCGCTCGTCACCCACGGCGACCTGGACCACTTCGTCGGGCTGCTGGACGTGCTCGCCGAGGTGGACATCGGCGTGGTCTTCGTGGGCGCCGACGTGCTGGAGCAGGCGCGGGCTTCGCCGGGCGGGCCCGAGGCCGCGTTGCTGGCTGGGTTAGAGGCGCGCGGCGTTGCGGCGGAGGAGGTTGTCGCCGGTTGGGAGACGACGCTGGGCGAAGCACGGGTCGTGTGTCTCTGGCCGTCGGCGTCTCCAGAGGAGCGGGCGGGCTTGGCGCCGGGCAACGACCGGTCGGCGGTGCTGCGGATCGAGGTGGCCGGCCGGGCTGTGCTGCTCGCCGGCGACGTGCAGCGCGACGCGATGGAGGCGCTGTTGGACCGCGGCGCGTCGCTGCAGGCGGATGCGGCGGCGATCCCGCACCACGGCGGGTACGAGCAGGGCGTGAGCGAGCGGTGGGTGCAGGCGGTGGGGGCCGAGGTGTGGGTGCAGTCGTCGAGCCGTCGGCGGCAGCGCGACGCGGTGTGGGACCCGTTGATGCGGGCGATGGGGGCGGTGCGCTACGCGACGGCGCGGGACGGGGCGGTGATGGTGGGGATCGATCGCAGCGGTGAGCTGCGGGTGGTGCGTTACCGGGACGACGGTCGGCCGAGGGGCCGGTCAGACGCCGATGGTCTGGCGCATCCGGGCGACGGTTTGTGAGACGGACTCGGCGGATCGTTTCCAGGCGGCGACCTCGTCGGCGTCGAGGCGTGGGTGCAGCACCCGGGCGACGCCGGCGCCCGACGACGGCGGGCAGGGACAGGCAGATGTCTTGGGCGCCGTGGAAGCCGGTGACGTCGGTGCTCACGGGCATGATGCGCTGGGTGTCGAAGGCGACGGCCTCGAGGATGTACGCCGAGGCGCAGGCGATGGCGAAGTTGGTGTAGCCCTTGAGCCCAAAGACCTTGAAGCCGGCGTGCTTGGCGTTTTCGAAGAGGCGGTCGCGCTCGGCGGTGTGTTCGATGGGCTCGCCGCCTGCCTGGGCCGAGGCGAAAGCGGTGAGTTGGGACTCGCCGTGCTCGCCGATGATGTAGGCGCGTAGGTCTTCGGGGTGGATGCCGATCTGGTCGCTCAGCAGCTTGCGGAAGCGCAGCGAGTCGACCAGCGTGCCCGAGCCGATCACCCGGGAGGGCTCGAAGCCCGACAGCTCGATGGCGAGCCGGGTCAGCGCGTCGACCGGGTTGCTCACGACCACGATGACGGCGTTTGGCGCAATTACCGCAAGCGTGGGTATGAGGTCGGCGAAGAGCCTGGCGTTGGCGTCGGCCAGGTAATTGCGGTCGGTCATGTCGGGCGGCGACGGCGCCGAGGCGCACAGAGCGATAAGCTCGGTGCCTTGCGCGGCGTCGAGGCCGCCGGAGGTGACTTCGGTCGGGCGTGGCGTGAACGCCGTGGCGTGGCGGAGGTCGAGGGCGTCGCCTTGGGCCTTGTCGGCGTTCCGCGAAATGAGCACCAGCTCGTTGGCGAGACCCTTGAGCAGCACGGTGTAGGCGAGGGTGGCGCCGACGCGGCCGAGCCCGTGGATAACGATCTTCATGGCGGCGCCCCGCGTGCGTGCGTCTGGATCGTACGCGGTCCGGCGCGCCGCCAAGTTGTGGGAGGGCTTGCTTCCCGGTTGCGGGGGGTTACACGTTGAACAGGAAGTGGCAGACGTCGCCGTCTTGGACGGTGTAGTCCTTGCCCTCGACGCGGAGTTTGCCAGCGTCGCGGATGGCCTTCTCGCTGCCGTGGGACTCGAGGTCTTCGACGGAGAAGACTTCGGCGCGGATGAAGCCTCGTTCGAAGTCGGTGTGGATCACGCCGGCGGCTTGGGGGGCGGTGGCGCCGATGGGCACGGGCCAGGCGCGGATCTCCTGCTGGCCGGCCGTGAAGTAGCTCTGCTGGCCGAGCAGGCGGTAGGCGGCGCGGGCGAGCACGGCCAGGGCGGGCTCTTCGAGGCCGACGGCTTCGAGCATCTCGGTCTTGTCGTCGCCTTCGAGTTCGACCAGCTCGCTCTCGAGCTTGGCGCAGACGCAGACGACGTGCCCGCCGGTGGCTTCGGCCCGCTCGGCGACGCGCTGGGTGTGGGTGTTGGCGAGGTCGGGCAGGGCATCCTCTTCGACGTTGCAGACGTAGAGGATGGGTTTCGCGGTGAGGAAGCCGAACGCGCGGGCTTCTTTCTCTTCGTCGGTTTCGAGCTCAAGGGTGCGCAGGGGCTTTTCTTGGTCGAGCACGGCCGCGGCTTTCTCGAGCATGGAGAGGCGCGCCTTGGCGGCGCGGTCGCCGGACTTGGCCGAGCGCTGGGCGCCGGACTTGGCCTTGTCGACCGATTGCATGTCGGCGAGCAGGAGCTCGAGTTCGATGGTCTCGATGTCGCGGATCGGATCGACGCTGCCGTCGACGTGGGTGACCTCGGCGCCGGGGGCGTCGTCGAAGCAGCGGACGACCTGGAGGATGGCGTCGACGTTGCGGATGTGGGAGAGGAAGGCGTTGCCCATGCCCTCGCCCTCGGAGGCGCCCTTGACGATGCCGGCGATGTCGACGATGCGGAGGGAAGCCGGCACGACCTTGTCGGTCTCGATGTGGTTGTGGATGCGCTGCAGGCGCGGGTCGGGCACGGCGGCGACGCCGACGTTGGGCTCGATGGTGGCGAACGGGTAGTTCGCGGCGAGGGCGCCGGCGGCGGTGAGCGCGTTGAAGAGGGTGCTCTTGCCGACGTTGGGGAGACCGACGATGCCTGCTTCCATGGGCCGTGTTGTAGCGGGATGCGGGCGGCCCGTCTCGGCGTTGGCGCGAAAGCCCCCGGCGGGCGTGGGTCCCGCCGGGGGCTTCCGAAGGAGGAGGCGGGGGCTGGGCTTACTCGGCGGGCAGGGCCGCGGGCCCTGTCGGGAGGGTGGGCTCGCTGGGCATGTCCCGGGGCGCTTCTGGCGTGACGGCGGGGGGCTCGGGCGCCGTTGGCGGGACCGGGGCTTCGGGAGGTTCAGGCGCCAGCTCGGTGCGGAGGTCGCCGAAGACCACGGTGTACTGCTCGTCCTCGGGCAGCTTGAACCAGCAGATGACGCGGTCTTCCTCGCCGAGCTTCGCGCCGGCCCCGGTGTAGGCGAACTCGCCGGCGTTCTGCACGATGCCCAGGAAGGTGCCGGCTCGGCCCAAGGTGTTCCCGATGGGTTCGGCCAGCATTTCCATGGCCCGGGTCTTGTCTTCGTCTTCGTTGATCTCGCGGACGAGCTCGACGTCGAGGTTCAGGTAGTCGGCGACGCGTTGCTGGAGGATGCGGTCCCGCTCTTCAGGGGTCGCGTCGCCCAGCTTGCCACCTTTCATGAGGGCTTCGAACTCGCTTCCGAGGGTCCAGGTGTTGAACTCGTCGGGGAACTCGCCGTCGGTCATGGTGGTCCACAGGAGCAAGGCCTCGACGATGTCTTGGCCGGTGGGGTTATCGAAGTTCATCTCGATGGGTGAGGTGTAGCCTTCGGGGACCCCGAGGTCGAAGCGGGCCATGTCGAGCGGGGCGTCCCAGGCGAAGTCATACATCGTGACCGTGGTGGGCGAGGTCGGTTCGGCGGTGGGCGTGCTCATCTCGATCAGCACGGGCAGTTGCGTATCGGGATCGACCAGGACCCGGCCGGTGGTATCCCCGCGGAGGATGTCGTACCGGAGCACGGCTCGGCCCTGGTAGGCTTCTTCGCCGGCGAAGGTGGCGTGCTGTTCGTCGATGTTCTTGAACTCGTCGAGGAAGTTCTGTGGGCGCTGCGACTCCGGGAGCCCGCCGAGCGAGGCCTCGAGGGCCAGGTTCTGCGCGGGCACCAAGGTGATCATGCGGTCCTGGGTGAAGTCGATGATGTTGATCACGTGCCCGCCGGGCAGGTTGATGTCTTGGCGTAGGAAGCCGGGGTTGGCGGCCTCGCCGGCGCCTTCGAAGACGCCTTGATCGGCTTCGACGGACATCTTCCACGTCACGGTTTGGACCTGTTGGAGGCGCTGGGCGACTTGCGCGAACGCCGGCGTGGCGGGCACGACGGGGTTGAAGAACACCAGGAAGGCCACGGCCACGGCGGCGGCGGCGGCCAGGGGGGTGACCACGCGCATCACGAATCGCTTGGCCAAGAAGGGGGAGGGGAGCTCGCGGGCGTCTTCCGCCCCGGTCTCCGGCTCCATCGTCTCGGGCTTGGGAGTGGGATCGTGTTCGGCATGCGTCGCGCCGACGCGTTTGCGGCTTGCGTGGTTGTTGTGGTGGTTGTTGTGGTGGTTGTTGTGGTGGTTGTTCGTTGGCGCGGCGTCCGCGAGCTGCTGGTGCAGGGCCGCGGCGACCTGCGGGTCGTCGGGCCGTCCGGGGATGGCCTGGGCTTGGAACGCGTCCAGGGCGCCGGCGACCACGGGGTCGAGCTGCGGGTCTTGGGGGTTGGAAAATCGTGGGTGGTTGGGAGTCATTGGGCGCCTCCGGTGAGGGCCGGGTTGAAGCGGGTAGACGCCGGCGACGCGGGCGCCAGCCGGTCGCGCAGGGCCTGGGCGGCGCGGTGGACGAGCTGTCGTGCGTTGGCGGCGGAAACGTTCATGTGCTCGGCGATCTGGTCGGGGCTCATCTGTTCCATGTGACGCAGCCAGAAGGCCTCGGCTTGCCGCTCGGGGAGCTCGGCCATGGCGGCGCGGGCTTGATGGAGCTGTTCGTGGGATTCCAGCCGTCGGCCCGGGTGGGCGGGGGCGGGGTCGGGCAGGGGCGCCTCGCCGAGCGCCGCCGGGGCCGGCTTGGCGTAGCGCTCGCGGAGGCGGTCCATGGCCCGGCGGGTGGCGATGCGTTTGAGCAGGGCGGGCCAGGATCGGACTTCTTCGGACTGGGCGATCCGCAGGGCCGCCAGGAAGGTGTCCTGGTAGCAGTCGTGGGCGTCGTCGTGGTCGCCCAGCAGGCGAAAGACGGTGCGCCAGACGGCGTCGCCGTGGTTCTGGAGCAGCGTTTGTGGGTCGAGCATCCGGGGCCTCGGGTGCGGGCGGTGGGGCGGTGCGTTGTCCCGGTGCCCCCATGGTCGTAGATGGGGTGCAAATTGTGACGCGCCACGTGTGTTTTTTTCGCCGGCGAGTCGGGACCCGCTGGGGCCTCAAGGGCGCCCCGGGGGAGCTTGCACGGCTGCGCCGAGGGGGCGGGATTCGGCTAAGCTATGGGGCTTTTCCGGGGTGCTTGGTCGGCCCGTCTTGGCCGGCGTCCCAGGCCATTTTCGGGCCGTTTCCGGGCCTTATTTTCGCGACGCCATGAGCCCCGAATCTCCCCCGCCGGATACCCCCGCCGCCCCGCCGCTGCCCGAACCCGAAGACCGGGTGCGCGATCTGTCGATCGAGCGGGAGCTGGCCGAGAGCTACCTGACCTACGCGATGAGCACCATCGTGGACCGGGCCCTGCCCGACGTCCGCGACGGCATGAAGCCGAGCCAGCGCCGCATCCTCGTGGCGATGAACGACCTGAACCTCCGGCCCGGCGCCCAGCATCGCAAGTGCGCCAAGATCGCCGGCGACACCTCGGGCAACTACCACCCGCACGGCGAGGGCGTGGTGTACCCCACCCTGGTCGGCATGGCCCAGACCTGGAAGACGCGGCACCCGCTGGTCGACCCCCAGGGCAACTTCGGCTCGATCGATCCCGACCCGCCGGCCGCGATGCGGTACACCGAAGCGCGCCTGGCCGGCCCGGCCGCGGAGATGCTCGAGGACCTCAAGCTCGAGACCGTCGACTGGCAAGACAACTACGACGGCACGCGCCAAGAACCCAAGGTGCTGCCCGGGCGGTTCCCGAACCTCTTGGTGAACGGGGGGCTGGGCATCGCCGTGGGCATGGCCACGAGCCTGCCGCCGCACAACCTGGGCGAGGTGTGCGACGCCATCACGATGGTGATCGACAAGCCCGAGTCGACCTTGGCGGACCTGCTCGAGGTGTTGCCGGGCCCGGACTTCCCGACCGGCGGGATCATCTGCGGGCGGGCGGGCATCGCGCACGCCTACGCGACCGGCCGCGGGCGCGTCACGGTTCGGGCTAAGATCCACCACGAGGAAAAAGGCAACCGCGACCAGCTGGTGATCACCGAGATCCCCTATCAGCTGACCAAGAACGACGGCATCATCGACAAGATCGTCCGCCTGCGCCGGGCCGACCGGCTGGCCGACATCAGCGACATCGTCGACGAGTCGTCCGGCCGTACCGGCATGCGGGTGGTGATCCTGCTCAAACGCGGCGCCGACCCGACCGTCGTCGAGAACCAGCTTTATCAGCTGACGCCGTTGCAGTCGACGTTTTCGATCATCAACATCGCGCTGGTGCGGGGGCAGCCGCGCACGCTGACGCTGCGGGAGCTGATCGACCGTTACGTCGAGCACCGGGTCGAGGTGATCCGCAGGCGGACGGCCTTCAAGCTCAAGCAGGCCCGGCAGGAGGCGCACAAGATCGAGGGTTTGATCTTCGCCGTCGTGGACATCGACGAGGTGATCAAGCTCATCCGGTCGAGCCGTACGCGTGACGAAGCGATCCGACGGCTGATGGAGCGCGGCTTCCGCATCCCCGACAGCCACCCGGCGGCGCCGGACATCCCGCAGCGTCTCAAGGATGCGGCGGAGTCGTCGGCGGACGGGGCCCGGCTCAGCCGTGTGCAGGCCGAGGCGATCGGGCGGTTGCAACTCATCCAGCTCGTCGGCCTGGAGATTGAGCAGCTCATCGCCAAGTACCGGGCGCTGCTGGAAGAAATCGACGACTACGAGGAGATCCTGGCCAAGGACGAGCGGGTGATGCAGATCATCCGCGACGACCTGTCGGACCTGCGGGCCAAGTACGCCAACCCTCGGCGGACCGAGATCCAAGCCGGCGAGGTGAACGAGCTGGCCATGGCCGACCTGGTGCCCGTCGAGCAGGTCGTGGTGACGATCACGCACCGCGGGTACGTGAAGCGGCTCGCTGTGGATCAGTACAAGCAGCAGGGCCGCGGCGGCAAGGGCGTGATCGGGTCGAAGTCGCGCGACGACGACTTCACCGAGCACGTGTTCGTGTCGTCGAGCCACGACGACCTGCTGTGCTTCACCGACACCGGGCGCGTGTTCAAGCTCAAGGTGTTCGAGATCCCCGAAGCGGGGCGCACCGGGCGGGGTACGGCTGTGGTGAACCTGCTCCAGCTGCAACCCGAAGAGCGCATCTGCGCCTGGATGCCGATCAGCGACTTTGAGAAGGGCGAGTACTTCTTGATGTTCGCCACGCGTAATGGCTTGGTGAAGCGTTCGGCGCTGAAGGACTACCGCAACGTGAACCGGTCGGGTCTGATCGCTGTGGGCCTGCGCGAGGGCGACGCCCTGGTGCACGCCGAGTGGACCGGCGGTCAGGACCACGTGATCCTGGCGACGCAGACGGGCATGGCGATCCGTTTCGGCGAGAACGACGCGCGGGTGATGGGCCGTTCGGCCAGCGGGGTCAAGGGCGTCGACCTGGCCGCCGGCGACTCGGTGGTGGGCATGGTGAAGGTTGTGGAAGGCGAAGAGGGCCGTCTGCTCACCGTGACCGAGCGTGGCTACGGCAAGCGCACCGACACCGCTGAGTACCTGGTCCAGAGCGAGGACGGCGCCCACGCCCAGAGCCGTGGCGGCAAGGGCCGTCGCGACATGAAGGTGACCGAGCGTTCGGGCCCCGTGGCGCAGATCAAGCTGGTGAGCGACGAAGACGACCTGATCCTGCTCAGCCAGTCGGGGATGGTGACGCGGATTGCTGCCGCGACGGTGCGTCACACCGGGCGGAACACCCAGGGCGTGCGGGTCATGACCCTGGGCGACGACGACCGCTTGGCCGCAGTGGCCCCGGTGCCCCATGAGGGCGACGAAGAGCCCGACGAAGGCGGCGAGGGCGATTCGCCCGACGCCGACGCCGACGCCGACGCCGATGGCGGCGCGGACGCCTGACGCTCACGCGGGCCTCGGTTCCGCGAGGCCCCGCGGTAGGATGAGGGCGAGGTTCCCCCGGCGGGCCGCGAGCCGGCGCCGCCCCGAAACGAGGTACGCGATGGCTCTGCAGAAGTGGTCCGACACGATCTGGGTGGCGACGCCCGGCACCGACCCGGCGTTTTCCGATGAGATCGAAGGGCTGAGCACCACGCTGGCCCACCACGAGCCGCCACCGCACCTGGTGATCGACCTTGACGAATGCCACCACCTCAACAGCTCGAACCTCTCGCAGTTGCTGCGGCTGCGCAAGGCTTGTGCGGATCGCGACGTGCGGCTGCGTTTGGCTTCGCCGAACGACACGGTCTGGTCCGTGTTCATGACCACGGGCCTGGACAAGGTGTTTTCGTTCAGCACGGATCGCCTGACGGCGCTCGCCGAGTTGCAGCTTGTGGCGCCGGTGGAAGACGAGGCTTCCGAGGATGTGGGCGCGTGATGCCCGGCCGGTCCGGCGGCTGGCGCTGCGTCGCCGGGGTGCTGACGGCCCTGGCGGCCATCACCGCTGTGGCGCGGGAGCCGATCGTCACGCAGTCCGGTGACGGGGCCGCGGCCGTCGAATCGCCCGGGTCGATTGCGGACGACTTGGCCGTGCGGGGTCGCTTGGCGCTCGACGCGATGTCGCCCGGCGAGCGTTCCGACTGGGGCTCGCTCTGGCCCCGGTTTGCGGGCGCCTTCCGGATGACCGACGAAGGCCCTGTGGTGCTGCCGACCTACAGCCGGCGGTACGAGAACAGCACCGCGCAGTCGGCCGCGGCGGCGCGGGGTAGTCTCGATGCCTCGATCGATACGCGCGACCGCAACGGCGAGGCGGCGCGGCGTTCGGTGAGCGTGCCGCTGGCCGAAGGGCGCGCGTTGTCGCGGATCCTGCCGGACCTCGCGTTGGGTTCGTATGGCTGGGTCGAGTCGGTCGAGGTGGGCGAGGTGGTTGGGCCGCGCGACGCCGTGGTGACATCGGTCCGGTTGATCGACCTGGACGCGCTGCGCGAACGCAAGCGGCGCGAGATGGACGACGCTTCCGGCCGGGAAGAGCGCGATGAGGTCGATGTTCGATACGCCCAGCGTGAGGCGGTGGGCGAGCGCCAGCGCGACCGGGCGTACCGGACGGCGATGCGGCTGTCGGGGTTCGAGACCGCCGGCCTGATCCCGGGTGAGCGCTACGCCGGGCCCGGCGGCGAGGGCCTGCACGTGGCCGTGGTGCGGGTCGAGGACGCCGACGACGGGCCAAGCCGGGTGAAGCCGCGTCGTGTGCTGCTTTCGGTCGAGGCGTACCGCAAGGCGCCCCGCCTGGACGAGGCGCAGTTTGCCGGCTGGCTGGCCCGGGTTGGTATGACGCCGGCCGAGTTGGTCGAGCGGTACCGCGCCGCCCGACGGATCGATCGTGACCGGGCCGAGGCCGCGGTCTTTCGGCAGCTCGTGCCCCCGCAGCCCGGTCCCGGACACAAGGAGTAGGCACGCCTGGCGGGTCGCGGCCGGGGGTGGTCCGTTTGGGCAGGACGTGCGGGCAGGCTGGACCGGCCTCTGGCCTAGCGCTAGAGTCTTGCCGCGTGTGGAGCCCTGCCAGCGTCCGCCTTCATGCCCCACTTGGATGGTGCTCGGATGAAGAAAAAGTGCGACAAGTGTGACCGCCCGGCGACGCACCACGCGATCGAGATCGTGGCGGGGAAGAAAATCGAAACCCACTTGTGCGACTACCACGCGGCGGAGGCGGGGCTGTCGGTCAAGTCGGGCCACACGCCGATCAATCAGCTGCTGACCAACTTCGTGAAGATCCATTCGGGCGCCGAGGAGTCTGAAGCTGAGCAGGCGAAGTCGGACGAGGGTTGTCCCGAGTGCGGCACGACGTTCGCCGAGTTCCGGGAGTCGAGCCTGCTGGGCTGCCCGACGTGCTACGACGCGTTCGCCGAGCGGCTGAGCCCGCTGATCGGTCGTGCCCACGAGGGCGCCCGCCGGCACGTCGGCAAGGCGCCGCGTCGGGCCGGTGTGGGTCACCGCAGGCAGTTGCAGCTCACCCGCATGCGCAGGCGGCTCGACGAGGCCGTACAAGCCGAAGACTACGAGCTGGCTGCGAAGCTGCGCGACGATATCGTCCACCTCGAAGCCGGGGACGATTCGTGACGCTGCGGAATATCACCGACCGGGCCGGCGAATGGTTGCGCGGTGACGGCCCCCGGTCGGACGTGGTGATCTCAAGCCGGGTGCGCTTGGCGCGAAACTTGGCGGGGTATCCGTTCGTGAGCAAGGCCAGCCGGCGCCAACAGCACGAGGTGCTGCAGCGGTGCCGCGACCAGGTGGTGAGCAAGCGCCTGGCGGACGACGTGATCTGGGTTGACTTGTCGGAGTCGCCGGCGACCGACCGTCAGCTGCTGGTCGAGCGCCACCTGATCTCGCGGCAGCACGCGGCGGGAGAGAACCGCACGCCCCGGGCCGTCGCGATCGACGCCGAAGAAACCTGGGCCGTCATGGTGAACGAAGAAGACCACTTGCGGCTGCAGGTACTCCGCAGCGGCATGCAGCTGGCCGACGCGTGCGCTCAGGCCCAGCGCATCGACGACGTGCTCGAAGAGAAGCTCGATTTTTCGTTCGGCAGGCGGTTCGGCTATCTCACGGCGTGCCCGACGAACGTCGGGACCGGCCTGCGGGTGAGCGTGATGATGCACCTGCCGGGGCTCGTGATCAGCCGTGAGATCGAGAAGGTCAAGCGCGCGGCGCGCGACATGCACCTGGC
>JBCCXV010000029.1:0-14302 GCA_039191195.1 Planctomycetota bacterium | reverse complement strand
GCCCTTGACCATGGCGTCGAGGCGCTCGATGGCGGGCCCCACCCGGACCTCGACACGGCCGGAGAGGCCGGCGTTCTTGAGATTGTTCTGCGCGGTCTCGGCGTGGTGCGGGCTGATCTCGAGGGAGACCACCCTACCCTCGCCGGGAAGCGCCGAGGCCATAGCGATGGCGCTGTAGCCGCCGAGGGTCCCCACCTCGAGCACCCGGCGGGCCCCCACGGCCTGCACGAACATCCGAAGCTGCATCGCCTGGAGTTGCGAGACCCGGATGTCGGGCAGACCGGCCGACGCGCTCGCCGCGGCGGCGGCGCTGAGCGCTTCGGCGACCGCGGGGTCGCGCAGCAGGTGTGTTTCGGCGTACGCGTCGATTTCCTCCGCTGTAGCCAGAGAAACGGTGTGGGGGTCTTCGGCCATGGGCCGGAGTGTACGCCCGGCTATCGTGACCGCGGTGAACCAAGACACCCAACCTCAGGCAACACCAAAACTCGACCACCCACGCTGGATGCGCGAGGCCATCGCGTCAGCGCGCGACAACCCGGCGGCGCCCTTCGGCGCCGTACTGGTCGATCCCGTGGCGGAGCGCGTCGTGGCCACAGGCTGCAACGATGCGCAACGCGACCCTACCCTCCACGGCGAGGTCGACTGCATCCGCAACGCCTGGTCCGCCTGCGCCCCCGAGGTCCGCGAGCGCGGCTGGCTCTACACCACGGCCGAGCCTTGCCCGATGTGCATGAGCGCGTGCGCGTGGGCCCAGCTGGCCGGCGTGGTGTTCGGCACGTCGATCCCGACGCTCATTCGGCTGGGCTGGTATCAGATCGACCTGCGCGCCAGGGAGGTGGCGGCACACAGCGGGTGGTCGGCCGACCGTGTGGTTGCCGGCGTGCTCGAAACCGAGTGCGATGCGCTATTCCAGCGCGCGCAACAAGGCGCGTAAAGCACAGCATCTTCACACATCGCAAACCAAGCGGGATCAGGCCCGGCGGCGGCGGAGACCACCCCCAACCCCCATCGCAACCAGCAGCGCAATGGATGCCGGCTCGGGGACCGCGGCGGCCGACGCCTGCCCGAAGTCGCGGGCCAAGATGTCGAAGTCGAGCAGGTTCACGGTGAAGTCGGCGTTGAAGTCGCCGTCGAGGGCGCCGTCGTACACCACGCCCCCGTAGCGCTCCAAGAGGATGTCGAAGTCCGCTAGGTCCACGGCCTGGTTCAGGTCGGCGTCGGCTTGCAGCACGATTCGAGTGAGTAGATCCGAGATGAAGTAGCCGCTGGATCCGTCGGTGAAACTGAGCAGAAAGATCATCTCACCCAGGGCGTTGAATGAACTCGGGGTGCCGTCGTTCACACCCGTATTGGAGTCTCTGATTTCAACATAGTCGTAGCTGCGCACCGTACGCAGGTCCTCGTGAGCGGGATCAGGATCCACATCCACCCGATCTCCTTCGCGCAAGATCTTGTGCACCCGACCGAATCGATCCGTGGCGTAAACGCCTGCGCGGTTCACATCAGGCTCGACCCCCTCGCCGCGCAACGTCGAAGAGAAAGCGACGAGATCGCCCCCGTTGTTCCAGGTTGTTCCCACGAAGTACTCGTACTCGACGCCGGGCCCGGCTCCCGGAACCGGATCGCCTTCCTGCGCGATCTTGAACACGCCTTCGGCATCGCCTCTGTAAATCGCACTATCATTCGACGCATCGATGCCAGGGCCGATGAGGGTGGATCGAAATGCGACATCACCGTTCGCTAGCAGCATCAGATCGCTTTGGCCTTGAAGCCGCACGTCCTCGGGCTGATCTGCGGGCGCAAAGCCTTGCGGAAAAGGTTGAGACAACTCTCCGCCTTCGTACAGGTACCAAGCCCCACCTGCCGACGTCCTTCCGTCGGCTTCTTCCAAGTACGCGAAGAAAATCGTTTGGCCTTTCGCATTACTCGTTGTGTGGTCGAAGGAACTAAAAACCAGGTCGGGTGCGCTCGGGACCGGCATGCCTTCGCGGTACACATCACGCACAGCTCCCGACGGATCGCTGAAGAACAGGGCGAAGTCATTGCTTTCGTCGACCCCGGGCCCCGAAAGCAAGCCAATGAAGCTCACTTCGTCCGCAGCGTTGATGCGTGAGTCGTTGTACCAGAACCGATCCAGGACTACGTCAGGTTGATCGGGATAAGGGTTCCAGCCGGTGTATGCGACAGGCGTCCAGCCCTGGGTGTCGTTGGCAACATAAAGCGCCTTATTCCTGGGATCACGGAATGTGCCACCCTCCGGCTGCAGCTCCAGATCGAGGGCAGCCACACCGTTGGGGCTCACCCAATGCTTCAGCCTCCTGATCGTGCCGAGGCCAAGCTCAGATGGGGTGGTGTCGGTAGAGCGAAAAATCTCAACCAAGCCATCCGGCCCCTCGCGGTAGATGGACGAAGCGCTCACCGACGGTACGCCGGGCGTAGGGTTGCTGGGCAGATTGTATCCAACACCCCAGGCGGCACCGTTCTCGTCGATGTGGCTGCCGACTATCAAGGTCAAGGTGCGATCATCCTCATAAACGCTTGGGACGATCTCGGGACTTCGAGCAAGTAACTCGAGCCCCTCAACGGGGTCGTACTTGTATGCGGTATAGAAGTAGTCCCCGTAGCCGTCGTCGTAACCCTCCGGTCCGGCAAAGAGAAAATCGACCAGTGCCTGGCCGGTACCGCTCAGGCTCGGAGCCCGGGCCTGCGACCAATCGATGGTATAGCCCGCGAACTCATTCGCGAGATCGCCCTCCATCGCGACCTTCCGCAGCTCGACGCGGTCGGCCGAAGCCGAAGGCGCCGTAGCCACCGTGGCCACGGCGGCGAAACTCACGGCCGCAATCCGCTCGGCGGCGGCTCGTCGAGCCCGGTTCGCTGTCACTGGCATCTCATGGCTCCCTGGAATCCTCGGCGGCATGCCCCCATGGCGCGGCCCCAAACCCACCTCCCTGTGGGCACCGTGCTACATCTTAATGCCTAGCGGGCCCTCGGCGATACCGACATGCCCGGCCGGAGCGAAGTTTCACGCGGAATGCACACAGCTCGCCGTGAATTCATGCTGGTAGCCATGCCGACCGTTCAACTCCGCCGGATCTACGACGAGCCTTCTCCCGACGACGGCCATCGCGTGCTGATCGACGGCCTCTGGCCCCGGGGCATCCGGAAAGACGCCGGCACGTTCGACGAATGGGCCCGCGAACTCGCGCCCACGGCCGAGCTGCGCAAGTGGTTCAGCCACACGCCAGAACGGTTTGCAGAGTTTGAGCGGCGGTTTCGCGCCGAGCTTGCGCAGCGCGACGAAGCGCAGGCGACGCTGCTCCGGCTCGCGCAAGAGCCGGCGTTGACCCTGCTGTTCGCTGCGCGGGACGAGGAGCACAACCACGCGGTGGTGCTGGCGCGGGTGCTGGACGAGATGCGCTAGAAGCGACGGCTAGTCGTGCTCCGCCTTCGCCTCGGCGGCGCGCTTCACCCCCAGAAGCGCGTCGGCCCAGCAGTCTTCGAACGGCTTGACCCATCGCTCGTAGACCTTGCGCAGGGGGACCGCGTGCAGGGTGTGGACCTTGCGACGACCCTCGGCGCGGGTGCGGACGAGGCCGCAGTTGCGCAGGACCGACAGGTGCTTCATCACGGCGAAGCGTGTGACCTGCGGGAAGGCTTCGGCGAGCTCGCCGGTCGTGCGCGGCGAGGCTCGTAAGGCGTCGAGGATGGCCCGACGGGTCGGGTCGGCGAGCGCCTTGAACAAGGGGTCGAGGTCGTCGGCCAAAACGGGCGCCCTCCGTGGCCCCGCGGGTCAACTGAACATGCGAGGCAGGCCGATCGCCGCCTTGCAGGTGGCGACTTGGCCGGCGTGGCACATCTCGTGAGCCGCGAGGGCGAAGCCCAGCGTGCCGTAGTCGGGCGCGAACGGCAGCATGTTGTCGGGCATCGCGGTGACGTAATCGTTGGGCGACAGGCCGGCGACCCAGGCGTTGACGCGCTCTCGCGCCTGGGTCATGGCGGCCAGGAGTTCTTCGAGCGTGGGGTACGCGGCGGGGTCGTCGAGCGGTTCGCTGCCGCCGCCGAACATGGACTGGAAGGACTCCGGCAGCACGCCGGGCTCCCCGGTGACCGCGGAGATGAGCAAGTCGTCGGTCACGGCGATGTGCCCGGCGACCCAGGCGGTGTGGTTGCCCTTGCCAGCGGCGCGTGCGGTGGCGTGCTCTTGGGGGACACCGCGGATCAGGCCCTCGGCGAACTGGCGAGTCCAGGCGAGGCGGTCGAGGGTCGCCGACCCGAGGCTGGCGGAGGCGGGTTCAGAGCTCGGCATGTTGCTTGGTCCTGTTGAGGCACTGGGCCCAGCCGTCGACGACGCCTTCGCGGTGCTCGAGCGTCACGGCGCCGACGGCCTTGTGGGTGAGGGTGAGCCGGGCACCGGAGCCTTCCTCGGCCACGCGGAACTGCAGGTGGTTGATCGCCGGGTACGACATGAACATGGGGCCGACGAGTTCGAGCAGCGTCGGCGGCTTGACCACCTGGACGTGGGCCCAGAGGTGGCCGGCGTTCTCGCCGAGGTCGCGGAACCAACGACCGCCCGGCTTGGGTTCGAGGATCATCGGCATCTCGCCGTTGAGCGACGCCAGCTCGCCGAGCAGCGCCTCGAAGGCACGCGCGGGCGGGGCGTCGATGGCGATCTCCTGCTGGAGGTCGATGGCGAGGTCTAAGGCTGAGACGGTGTCGGGCATGGCGGCCTCCGCATTTAGGTGACCATATAGTCACATTTATGGCGGGCGTTGTCAACCCCCATGCAAGCTCTTCGCAGGCGGACCGGGGGGGCGAGGACCGGCATAAGGCATAGGGCACATGGACCCTGCCGCGGCGTTGGCGATAAGCCCGATGCATGCGAGACAACGCGCCGCCTCCAGAGTTAATGACAGGCCAGGGATGTCGGCTTGACACGGAACGGACAAAGGCGTCTAATCCGCCTTGTCACTTCGTGGGGCGGAACGGCACGCGGCCGTGATCAGGTTGAAACGACGCCCTATCGTGAGGGCGGCGCACGCAGCATTTCCTTGGCTTTCTCGCCATCGCTGCGTAGTTGTAAAGCCCAGGAGACCCCCGGCAATGGCTAAAGATGTAGCGATGACCCGTGAGCAGTTGGCGGACCGCCTTTCCGACATGCTCAAGCCCGTGGTGGAGCGTTATGCGGACCAGAAGTCGGCCATCGCGTTGCGCGCCGAAGCGGAGATCCAGAAGATCGAGCAACTCAAGGCCACGCTGGGCGAAGACTCCCCGGCGGTCGCCAAGCTGCAAGAAGCCGTTGAGATGCTCGACTACGACGGGACCTCGAACCGCAAGGCCCGGCTGCAAGAAGCGTCTTTTGCGCTGGTGCACGCGGCCAACAGCCTGGGGTTGAAAGTGCAGCTGCGCGCGGCGGGCAAGGGGCGCGGGCGGGCGCCGGCGGCCCCGGGCGCCAAGCGCACGCGCATGAGCCGTGCGGACATCGCTTCGGCGGCCGATGCGATCCTCAAGACGCTCCCGCCGAAGAACACGGGCGACGACAACTGCAAGCCCAAGAGCGAGATCGCCGACGACACGGGCCTGCCGGCGTCGGCGGTGGATTCGGCGCTGCTGCGCCTCAAGCGCGAGGGCCGTGCCACCAGCAACGGCCGTCGGGGCGCGGGCGGCGGTTGGCGCCGGGCGGGCTGAGCCCGGGCGCCCGGCTCCGGTAGTCTTGAGCGATGCGACCCACCCTGCGCATCGCCGCGCTGATCCGCCGGGACACGCCGGTCGCGGAAGCCCTGCTGCGTGGCGTGCACGACCACGCGCGGCGTCTGCGGCCGTGGAGCGTGCGGATCGAATCACCCGACCCGACCCGGGCCGAGTTGATCGCGGGCTGGTCGCCGGACGGCGTGCTGGCGCAGATCGATACCCCGGCGCTCCAGCTGGCGTACCGCAAGCTGCCGTGCCCGGTGGTGAACGTGGGCAACCGCTACGCGTCGCCCCGGCTCCACGCGGCGACGTTCGACGACCGGGCGGTCGGGCGCTTGGCGGCGGAGCACTTCCTCGAGCGCGGGTACCGGCACTTCGGCTTCGCGGGCGTGACCCGGCGCGAACGCGGCCGCCTACGGCTTGAGGGCTACACGCGCGAGTTGGCGCGGCACGGCTACCGGTGCGAAGCGCTCCGCATCGAGGAGCACCCCCACCTCGACAACCGGGACAACCTCTGGCGGCAGCCCGACCGCGCGCGCGTGGACTTCTTGTCGGGCTTGCCCAGGCCCTCGGCGGTGTTCCACGACAACGACCGTCTCGCCCGCATCCACGCCGAGGTGTGCAAGATGCACGGCATCTCGGTGCCGGAAGAGGTCGCGCTGCTCGGGGTGTCGGACGACGTGCTCGAGTGCGAGTTGGCCGACCCCCCGCTGTCGAGCATCCGGGTGCCGGGGCAAGAGGTCGGGCGTCGGGCGGCCGAGCTGTTGGAGTATTTGATGACGCACCCCGGGGTCCCGCCCGTGCGGGTGCGGCTGCCGCCGCTGGGGGTTGCGGTGCGGGCGTCGACGGACATCGTGGCGATCGAGGACGCGGTGGTGGCGGCGGCGCTTCGGTACATCCGCGGCGCGGTCGACCAGCCGATTGGCGTGGAGGACGTGCTGCGGGAAACGCGGGTGTCGCGTCGCATGCTGGAGCAGCGGTTCCGCCGCACGCTGGGGCGCACGCCGTTGCAAGAGATCCATCGGGCGCGGATCGACCGCGCTTGCCGTCTGCTGCGGACCACGCCGCTGCCGATCGCCGAGATCGCCGAGGCGTGCGGGTTCCGCGGACCGGAGCGTTTGGCCGTGCGTTTCCGAGCGGCGAAGGGCGTGACCCCGCGGGAGTACCGGAGGCAAGCCGTCGACCCGGCCGAAGCCGCGGCCCCGGGGGGCTGACGCGGTTACGCTGCGCGTCTCGGTCGAGAGGGAAGGCGGCGCCATGACAAGCTCGGTACGGCTCGGTGTGATCGGCTGCGGCGGGATTGCGCGGCACCACCGGTCTTACTTCGCGCAGATCGACGGGCTCGTGCTCGCCGGCGCCGCCGACGCGCTCCCGGAAGCGGCGGGGGACTACCTCGCGCAAGCTCCCGAGCTGACCCCGGTAGCGCCCGACGCTCAGGCCTACTCCTCGGGAGCGTCGCTCATCGAATCCGGCCAGTGCGACGCCGTGCTGATCGCAACCCCACACCACGACCACCCGCGGCTGGCGGCCGCGGCGCTCGAAGCCGGGCTTCACGTGCTGGTCGAGAAGCCGATCGCCGTGAGCGTCGCCGAGGCGGACGCGCTGCTCGAGGCGCGCTCGCGCTTCCCCGACCCGGTGTTCGCGGCGATGTTCAACCAGCGCACGCACCCCATCTGGCGCACGGTGAAGTCGCTGATCGACGACGGCCGCCTGGGCGAACTGCGTCGCACGGCGTGGACGATCACCGACTGGTTCCGCACCCATGCCTATTACGCGTCGGGCGGCTGGCGGGCCACCTGGAAGGGCGAAGGCGGGGGCGTTCTGCTGAACCAGTGCCCGCACAACCTCGACTTGTTCCAGTGGTTCGCGGGCATGCCCCGCCGGGTGCGCGCGGTGGTGGGCCTCGGCCGGCGCCACCCGATCGAGGTGGAAGACGAGGTCACGGCCGTGCTTGAGTACGGCAACAGCGCGACGGGCACGTTCATCACCGGCACGGGCGAGGCGCCGGGCGAGAACCGGGTCGTGCTCGTGGGCGACCGGGCCACGGTCGTCGCGACGCTCGGCGGGCCCGGCGCGGGGGGCACGGCGGGCGGGGCCTCCTCGGGCGGCACCGTCACGCTCTACGCGTGCCAGACGCCGGTGTCGGCGTTCCTCCGCACCAGCCCCGAGCCGTTCGGCAAGCCGGAGGTCGTCACGCACGACCTCACGCCGAGCGGCGAGTTCGAAGACCACCTGGCGATCACCCGGAACTTCGTGAACGCGATCCGGCACGGCGAGCCGTTGATCGCACCGGCCGAAGAGGGGGTCCACGGGCTTGAGCTCGGCAACGCGATGCTGCTGGCGGGGCTGGAAGACCGGGCGGTAGACCTGCCGCTATGCCGGTCGGCGTACGCTAAACGTCTGGACGCCCTGGTCGCCGGCTCGGCCGGCGGTTGACCCCGGGCCGCACCCTACCGACGAGAGAAACTCGAATGAAGATCGCCGCCCAGATGTACACGCTCCACGAGCTCATCGGCACGCCCGAGGAGCTGGCCCGCGCCCTCGAGAAGGTGCGCGACATCGGCTACGAGTACGTGCAGGGTTCCGCGGGCGCGTTCGACACGCTGGACGGCCCGTCGACGCGCAAGCTGCTGGACGCCGCCGACCTCAAGTGCGCCGCGACGCACGTGAGCCTGGAAATGATGCGCGACACCGCGGCGCTCAAGGACTACCACGAGGCGCTGGAATGCAAGTACACGGCGCTGGGCGGCTTCGGCTGGGGCGGCGTCGATCAGGACGCCTGGATGGGCTTCGCCGAGGAGTTCTCCGGTCTGGCCCGCAACGCGGCGAAGGCCGGCGTGAAGATCGGGTACCACAACCACGCGCACGAGTGGTCGCCGTTTGGCTTGGCCGACGACCCGGCGGGCATCTCGCCCAAGCGCACGCCGATGGAACTGCTGCTGGACAAGCTCGACCCGACCGTGTGGTTCGAGATCGACACCTATTGGGTGCAGGCCGGCGGGGGCGACCCGACGGCGTGGATCGCGCGGTGCGAGGGCCGCCTGCCGGTCCTGCACTGCAAGGACATGACGGTGAGCCCGCAGCAAGAGCCCAAGATGTGCGAGGTGGGCGCCGGCAACCTGCACTGGCGTTCGATCCTGGAGGCGGCGCGCAAGGCGGGGACGGAGGTGCTCTGTGTGGAGCGCGACCGCGGCGACCTCGACCCCTACGAGTCGCTGCGGGTCAGCCGTGAGAACCTGGAACAGATGCTGGAGGAAGCCGCGGCGGTAGCGTAAGACGCCGCGTGTCGTGGTGTGCGTGGGAATCTCTGGGAGGCCTTGTCATGGCGGTTAGCTGGTTGGCGTTGGTGCTCGTGGTCTGCGGCGGTTCGGCGATCGCCCCCCCGCCGATGGACCTCCCCTTCAAGGCGGCGCGCAAGGCAGCGGTGGCGGTCACGGCGAACCTGTACCTGTCTCGGTCTGCTCAGATGCCGGCCATGGCAGAGCGCGAGGACCGCCAAGGCGAGGCCGCGTCGGCAGCAGAGGTGGAGGCCGCTGGCGAGGCGCCTTTCGTGATCGTCGGCGAGGAGTTCGAAGCCGAAGAGCTTGAATCTGAGTCCGCGCCCGAGCCCGCGACCGCGACCGGCGAGGACGCGCCTTGACGCGCGGCGGTTTGTCGTCGGCATGGTTCGCGCTGCTCGCCGTGCTGACGTGCGCACCATGTGGGCTTGCCCACGCCGAGCGAACCGAGGCCCCAGCCGTGGCCCCCTCAGCCGACTGGGTGCGCGGCGTGACGGTGAGCTGCCGTCGGTACGGGCCCGGCGAATGGGACGGGCCGGACATGTCGCCGCACGTCGAGCGCCTGGCCCGCGACATGGGCGCCAACTGGGTCTCGACCCACCCCTACGCGCGCATCCACGGCGACGGGTCGATCACGTTCCGCGACAACCCGAGGGTCACGGCCAAGACGGTCGAGTTCAGCCACGCCCACGGCGTGAAGGTGATGATCAAGCCGCACCTGGCCTACTGGGGCAGCCCGTTCGATTGGCGGGGCGACATCGGCTTCGGCGACGACGAGGCGGCCTGGCAACGCTTCTTCGACGGTTACGTGCGATGGATCGCCTACGAGGCCCGCGCGGCGCAGGCCGCTGGGGCGGATGCGTTCTGCATCGGGCTGGAGTACCGCCAGTCGCTGCACCGGGAGGCCGACTGGCGGCGGGTGATCGCGGCGGTGCGGGCCGAGTTCGACGGGCCCCTCACCTACGGCGCCCACTGGGAAGACGTGGCCCGCGTGCCGTTCTGGGATGCCCTCGACGTCATCGGCGTCTGTTTCTACACGCCGGTCGCGGAAGGCGCAAACCCCAGCGAAGCGGAGCTGCGAGCGAGCTGGGCCGGGCACCGCAAGTGGCTGGCCGACTTCTCGGCCGAGCATGGCAAGCCGATCGTGCTGGCGGAGCTGGGTTACGCGCGGTCGGTCGAGGCGGGGATGCGCCCTTACGACGACCGGTTCGTCGGGCCGGCAGACCGGGCCGAGGCGGTCAAGGCGCTGTGCTTGGAAGTGGCGCTCGACGAGTTGCGTCAAGAGCCCAGCGTCGTGGGCGTGTTCCTGTGGAAGACGTTCCCGCGCTCGACGCGGACCGCGCGAGAGTTCCTGGTGCAGGGGCCGGGGCTGAGCGCGGCCGTGGCCCGGGGTTGGGGCGCGTTGGAAGAGGCATCCGCGCAGCAACCTCGGCCCATCGCCGGGGACGGGTGAGTTAGGTCGGGGATGTGGGTTTGGCGGTTAGCCGCCGGTGATACCGGCGATGCGGACCTTGATGTAGTCCTGCCGGTGGCCACGTCGGCGGGTGTAGCCCTTGCGGCGCTTGAACTTGATGACCTCGATCTTGTCTTCGCGGCCCTCTTCGAGCACTTCAGCCTTGACCGAGGCGCCGGCGACCAGGGGCTGACCGATGACGGGTTCGCCGTCGCCGCCGCCGAGGTAGAGGACCTTGTCGAAGGTCAGGTCGACGGTTTCGGGCGCGAGGTCCCGCTTGGCGACCTTCACCACGTCGCCCTCGGCGACCTTGATCTGGGTTCCGCTGTCTTCGATCACGGCGTACATCGGGGCGGTCCGGTTCGGGGGTGGGGAATCGGCTGCCCCTCGGGCGGGGCGTGGCGAATCGGAGAGCGTACCCAGGCCCGGGCCCTGCGCCAAGCCGAATCGGGCGGGCGGGGGGCGGCTCGGCCGGGGCCGGCGGGTCGGTAGGATTCCGGCCATGCCCGACGCTCCGACCGCCGACCTTGAGATCCTCTGCGACACCCGGTGCGACACCGGCGAAGGCCCCCTGTACCACCCGGGCGACGGCCGTGTCTACTGGTCCGACATCCCGGCCGGCAAGATGTACCGCGTGCCCGCCGACGCCCCCGCGGGGTCCGAGCCTGAGTTGATCTACGACGAGGGCCGGCCCGTGGGCGGCTACACGCTGCAGGCCGACGGCTCGCTGCTGCTATTCCGCGACCGGGGGAACGTGGTGGTCTGGCGCGACGGCGCCGTGGCCCAGACGATCCTCGACGAGGTTCCCGGACTCGAGTCGACCCGGTTCAACGACGTGATCGCCGACCCGCTGGGCGGGGTGTTCTGCGGGACGATGTCGAGCGACGCCGTGAAAGGTCGGCTGTACCGGCTGAGCCCGGCGGGCGAGCTCACCCAGCTCCTCGACGATCAGGGCACGCCCAACGGCATGGGGTTCTCACCCGACCGCAAGACGCTGTACTACCAGGACTCCCGCCAGGCGAAGCTATTCGCGTTCGACTTCGATACGGACACCGGCGCCACGTCGAACTTCCGGGCGCTGCGGGATGCGCGGGCGTCGGGCGACACCGGGCGCGGCGACGGCATGACGGTCGACGCCGACGGGACGCTGTGGTCGTTCCGCTGGGGCGGCTGGAGCCTGTTGCGGTGCGACACGGCCGGCGCCCCGGACTGGGAGGTCGCGCTGCCGGCCGAGAACGTCACAAGCGGGTGCTTCGGCGGGCCGGACTTCGACAAGCTGTACGTGACCTCGGCGAGCGGGTCGGGGCGTCCGGGCACGGGCGAGCACGCCGGGGCGCTGTTCCGGCTCGACGTGGGCGCCCGGGGCGTGGCCGAGTTCCGGTCGCGCGTCGGGCTGGGGTGAGGGCATGGACGGCTCGACGATCTTTTTCGACCCGCCGAGCGACGCGGCCGGCCGAGCCCCCCTGCCGGGCCAGCGGCGGCGCACGGTGCTGGTGACGGGCGCGGCGGGGAACGTGGGGCGCGACTTCGCCCGGCGCGCTGCAAGCCGCTACGCGCTGCGGCTCATGGTGATCCCGGGCCAAGACCCGCGCGAGCTGGCCGACCACGGCGAGGTCGTCGAAGGCGACCTCACCCGGCCCGAGACCCTGGCGCCGGCGGTGGAGGGCGCCGACGCGGTGCTGCACCTGGGCGCCGACTCGCGGCCGCACGCGAAGTGGGAGAGCGTGCTGGCGAACAACCTCGACGGCTTGCAGAACCTGCTGCACGCCTCGGCCGAGGCCGGGGTTCGGCGGGTGGTGTTCGCGTCGTCGGTGCACGCGGTGTTCGGCTACGCGCCGCGTCGCGGGATCCGGCCGGAGGACGCCCCAGCGCCGACGAGCCTGTACGGGGCGAGCAAGGCATTCGGCGAAGCGCTCGGCAAGTACTACGCGCTCAAGCACGACCTGTCGGTCGTGTGCGTGCGGATCGGCTGGCGCTGCGAGCCCGAGCGACTCACGGCCGAGCCCCACCCGGGCCTGCGTCAGATCTGGATCTCGCCGCGCGACCTGCAACAGTTGCTGTGCCTTTGCCTCGACGACACCCGGCTGCGCTACGCCGTGGTGCACGGCACGTCAAAGAACCCGCAGCCGCTGCTGGACATCGAATCGACACGACGGCTGCTGGGCTACGAGCCGCAGGACGACGCCGGCGACCCCGCGTACGCGGGCGACGCGAAGGCGTAGGGGGGTGCTTGTCCCAAGGCTGCGCTAGGCGAACCGCGCGACGTGGCAGAGCCCGGCGATATCGGGTGCGACGCCTTGGGGCCGCCCGGTGATGGCGTCGGCCAGGAGCTCGCCGCAGAGCACCGCGGTGGCCAAGCCGTGGCTCGCGTGACCGAGCGAGCACCACACACCCGGCATGAGCGTTCCGCAATGGGGCAGGCGGTCGGGGGTAACGGCGCGCACCGCGGCGCGGCCGCCGGCGACCTGCGGCGGAGCGGGGCTGGCGGCATCCAACCGCATCGCTTGGGCCAAGGCGGGGCAGCGCTCGGCGAGTTTGGCGACGTTCTCAAGATCCTCGGCGGGTCTGTGTGAGGGGTCCGGGTCGCCGTGGCCGTAGGTCGAGCCGAGCCAGTGCTGGCCGTGGGCATCGAGGTCCACCGGGAGCGCGTAGCCGCGGTAGTGGATCGGGCAGCGCAGGTTCCGCGAGGCTTCGGTCGCGTGGACGGCGGTGGTCTGGCCGCGCACGGGGGTGAGCGGGAGCGCCGCGGGGTCGATGCCGGTGATCTTGCCGGCCTGGTGCGCGGCGGCGACGACGACGGCGCCGGTGTCGAGGGCCTCGCCCGTCGCGAGATGGACGCGGCGCGGGTCGTCGCTGGCGGAGCGGGGCTCGATCGATGCGACCTCGGCCAAGCGGACCTCGACGCCGGGGTGATCGACCAAGGCGGCACAAAGGGACTTGGGCGAGACCAGCCAAGCGTCGTCGACCCAGAGGCCGGGGAGGCCGACGTCGAGGCCGGCGCGTTGCGCGGCCTCCGCGCGATCCACCCACCGGCCGGCGGCGATGTCTGGGGAGGCGGCCTTCTGCCAGCGGGTAGCGGCCTTGTCGTCGCCGGCGACGTGGAGGGCGCCGGTCTTCCGGGCCCAGTTGGCGGCTTCGGCGTCGAGCTTGGCGAGCCAGCGCTCGGTGACAGCGCAACCGGCCCGGGTGAAGCGCACGGCCGGGGTGACCTCGGCGGCGACCTTGGGCTGCATCACGCCCCAGGGGTTGCCCGAGCCGCCCGCGGCGACGCCAGCGCGGTCGAGGAGGGTGACGGCGACGCCCGCTTCGGCCAAGGTCCGGGCCGTGGCGCAGCCGGCCAGCCCGGCGCCGACGACCACGGCGGTCTCGATGCGGGGTGTCTCGGGCGAGGCGTGTTGAGTGCGGCGGGTCGCGACGATGCGGTGCTTCTTTCGCCCGAAGCCGGGCAGGCGCTGGACGTCGAATCCGTTTGCGGCGAGCCCTTCGCGGACGGCCGAGGCCGAGGCGTAGGTGGCCGCGACGCCGCCGGGCTTGGTGAGCTTGGCGACGGAGTTCAGGACGGCGGGCGACCACATGTCGGGGTTGCGTGCGGGGGCGAAGCCGTCGAGAAACCAGGCGTCGAACCCCGGCCCCCCGGGATCGGCGCCGGGCATGCGTGCGTCCGGCTCCGACAAGCCTTCGAGCGCGGCGGCCGCGTCATCGAGGATCAGCGTGAGCGAGGCACGGCCGCCCAGTAGCGCGAAGCGGACACGGTCGCCGTGGCGGAGCCAATGCGGGGCGAGGGCCTGGCGGTAGGCGTGCGCGAGCGTCTTGACGAGGTCGGCGGCGCCGGGGTCGGCTTGGGCGTAACCCGCAAGGGCGGCGGCGAAGTCGTCGGGGC
>JBCCXV010000028.1:0-14432 GCA_039191195.1 Planctomycetota bacterium | reverse complement strand
GTGCTGAAGACCGTGATGGTTTGTTTTTCGACGGCGAACTTGGCGAGGTTCATCCCGCGGCCCCGTCAGTCCCGGAGCTCCCGGACGCCCCGCCCGCTTCGGGCTCTGGCTCGGGCTGGGCTGAGGCGATGGGCGGCGCCGCAGCGCTCGCGGCCGGCTCGCCCTGGATCCGCACCCGCTGGCCCTCTTTCAGGTAGTGCACGCCGGCAACGGCCACCCACTCCCCGGTCTCCAGGCCTTTGACCTGCACGCCGCGCGACAGCGTCTCGCCCAGCTCGACGGCCCGCTTGGTCGCCGCGCCCATCGGCGAGTCGCCGCCCTCGGGCGTGAGCACCCACACCGTGCGCTGGCCCTCGTCCTCGAACACCGCCGACACCGGCACCACGTGGTACTCGGTTGGGGTGTCCGGCCGGCGTCCCCAGGCCTGCCCGGTCATGCCCGCCAGGATCCGCGTCGCACGCCCCGGCGCCCCCGGCGGCGCGCTCTCGCCTTCCGCCCCGGGCGCGACCTCCGGTTGCGGGATCGAGATCGTCACCGGGTAGGTCCGCGTCACCTCCGAAGCCTCGGTCCCGATCTCTTTGATGTTCGCCGGCAGCACCAGGTCCGGCAGCGCGTCGAACTGCGCGAAGCCCTCGCCCCCGGGCCGGATCAGACCGATCAGGCTCTCGGGGATGTCGATGACCATCTCGATCGAACGGTCGTCCACCAGCCGCAGCACCGGTTCCTGGGCCTGGACGTTCTCGAAGTTATCGACAAACTTCGCCACGACCCGGCCCGAGAACGGCGCCTTCAGCGTCGTGTAGCTCAGCTCGTCTTGAGCCGTCTGCAGCGACGCCTCGTACGCCGTGACCTGCGCCGCGGCGCTGTCGGCCGACGCTTGGCTCTCGAGGCGCTCGAGCTCGTTCGCCGCCCCGCCCTGGAAGGCCCGTTCGATCCGTTTGGCCTCTTCCTGAGCCAGGGCCAGCTGGGTCTTGGCGTCTCGCAGCTGCGCCTCGACGTTCCGTACTTCCAGCTCGTAGTCGTTCGGATCGATCAGGGCGACCGGTTGGCCCGCCTCCACCGTGTCGCCCACGTCGACCGGCAGGCCCAGCAGCGGGCCCGACACCCGGAACGACAAGTTCACCTCGTCGGCCGCTTGGGCACGGCCGGAGAACCGGCGCATCTCGAACGCGTCGTCGGCCGGCACTTGGAACGCGATCACCGGGCGGGGCGGGGCCTCCTCGGCCGGGGGCTCGGAACAGCCCCACAGGCCGACGCCGCAAGCGACGCCCAGCCACGCGGGTAACCACGCCCGAAAGGGGGCACGACGGAAGGGGGGGAGAAGCGCCACGCGGGCAAGATACCACCACGCCGCCAGAACCCCCGCCCCCGCGCAACGCCCTCTGCCATACTGTTTGCCGCCGGGGGGCGCCCGGACCCGTCTGTCTCACTCGGAGGACACCCCGTGACCCCTCGCCTTCAGGCCTTGCTCGCAATCGCTGCCTTGTGGCTGGCGCCGATCTCGTTCACCGATGCCCAAGACGCCCCGGCGTCCGAGCACGAGTTCTCCTGGGTCTCCGCCCAAGGGACCCGCTTCGCCGACGAAGACGGCGAGACCGTCATCCTCCGCGGCTGCAACACCGGCAACTGGCTGCTGCTGGAGATGTGGATGCTGGCGATCGACCACGGCCAGTTCGCCGACCAGCACAGCTTCGAGCAGAACCTCGTCGACCGTTTCGGCCCCGACGAGGCCCACCGGCTGATGGAGGTCTACCGCGAACACTGGATGACCCCGCGCGACTTCGAGATGATCCGGTCGTTCGGCTTCAACGTCATCCGCCTGCCGTTCAACTACCGGCTGCTCGAAGACGACACCAACCCCGGCGTGCTCAAGCCCGACGCCTTCAAGTGGCTCGACCGCGGCATCGCCATGGCCGAGGACGCCGGCCTCTACGTCATCCTCGACATGCACGGCGTGCCGGGCGGCCAGAGCAAAGACCACCCGACCGGCCGTGTCGACCAGAACCTGCTCTGGGAAGACCCCGTCTACGCCGAACGCACCGCCTGGCTCTGGGGCCAGATCGCCAAGCGATACCGCGACCGCGCTTCGATCGCCGGCTACGACGTCATCAACGAGCCCTACGGCGACTTCGGCACCGACGTCCGCCCGAAGCTCGGCCCGATCTTCAACCAGATCTATCGCGCGATCCGCGCCGAAGATCGCCGCCACATCGTCTTCGCGCCGGCGCCGCTCTGGGGAGGCTTTGGGTTCTACGGCAACCCTGCCGACAACGGCTGGACCCAGGTCGCCTTCACCGAGCACCACTACCCCGGGCTCTTCGGCGACAACCCCGAGAAGGCCACCCACGGCGTGTTCATCAACCATGTGCTCCCCGCCAAGCAGAGGGACCTCGAAGCCGCCGGCGTGCCCATGTTCATCGGCGAGTGGAACCCCGTCTTCGAAGACTGGGGCGGCGGCGACCTCATGCGTCGCTACTTCGACGAATACGCCGCCCGAGGCTGGGCCGCCACCATCTGGTCGTACAAGATCCTCCACCAGCGCGGCGGGGTGATCGACGACAACTGGTACATGGTCAGCAACGCCCACCCCCTCGAAGCGCCCGATATGGAGACCGCCAGCCTCGACGAGATCGAGCGCTACTTCCGCTGGTTCGCCGAGATGGAGTACGTGGTCGACCAGCCCATGCGCTACGCCCTCACCCGGCCCGACCCGGTCGAGATCACCTTCCCCAAGCCCAAACCCAAGCGCACCACCCCGCCCCATACCGATGAGCTCACGGGCTGGGCCGCGACCGACGTCGGCGGGGCGCTCGCCGGCGGGCAACAAGTCGCCGACCCGCAAACCCTCACCGTCTACGCCGGCGGGGCCGACATCTGGAACGACCGCGACGAGTTCCGCTTCCTCTGGCAAGACGTCGAAGGCGACTTCGTGCTGCACGGCACGGTCGCGGCGCTCGAGCGCACCCACACCTTCGCCAAGGCCGGCCTGATGATCCGTGCCGACCTCGCTCCCGACGCGCCGCACGTTCTGATCCACGGGCTGCCCAACCGCGACGCCGCCCGCGGCCAGCGCGACGAGCGCGGCGGGACCTCCACCCAGCTCGACCTGCCCTTCGGCCAATGGCCCATGCACCTGCGCCTGTCGCGGAAAGACGGCGTCGTCACCGCCGAGGTGTCCGAAGACGGCGAGCAGTGGCAAAGGCTTGGCGAGCCCGTAGAAAACCCCGCGCTCGCCGGGGGCGTGAAGGTCGGCTTGGCCGTGCTCAGCCACGACGCCGAAGGCCTTACCAAAGCCGAGTTCACCGGCGTGCGGCTCCAGACAACCGCGGAGTAGCGCGCTGACAAGCTGGGGTCAACGTCGTCGCCTGCGGGCGAGTGCTAGCCCGGCCGCCAGCGTTAGCACGGCGCCCGGCTCGGGCACGGTTCCCGCCGCGACTTGCGTGTTTCCGGGGGCGCCGAAGTTCTGGGCCAGCACGTCGAAGTCGAGCAGGTCGATGATGCCGTCGTTGTTGGCGTTGCCGTCGCCCCAGTCGCCCGGGCCGCCGAAGTTCTGGGCCAAGATGTCGAAATCGAGCAGGTCGACCACGCCGTCGCGGTTGAAGTCGCCGTCGGGCACGCCGACGACGCCGACGACCTTCCGGACGCGCCCGTCGCGCTTGTTGAGCACGTACAGCTCGCCGTCGGGCCCGATACCGAAGCGCAGGTCGGTGCGGAAGAAGGTCCCCTCGCCGTCGCTCACGCGCGCGTCGTTGATGAGGTCGAGCAGGGATGAGTCGGCCGCATCGCCCGCGAGCCGCAGCCCGACCTGCCGGTAGGGCGCCAGGCGACCATCGTCGAAGGTGTTCAGGTTGGTGAGGTCGTCACGCGCGACCAGATCGTCCACGTCAACGGCGAAGATCGGGCCCTGGTTGTTGCTGAAGTCGCCGAACACCATGAGCCCCGTGAGCTGCGGGACCGCGCTGCCGCGGTAAACGTGCCCACCCGCCACGGCGCCGTTGCCGGTCAGGCCGTTGCCCTCGTGGTCGTATTGGGCCACGGGGTAGGTGAACGCGTCGGTCGGATGCCCGGGCGGCAGGGGGGTGACGTTCGAAGACCCCGCGGCGGTGTAGGCGCCTTCGCGGTCGTCCCAGCCGTAGTTGGCGCCCCGAAATCCTTCGTTGATCTCTTCGATGACGCCCTGGCCGATGTCGTAGAGGAACATCCGGGCGGTGTCGGTATCCCACGAGAACCGGTGCGCATTGCGCACCCCGTACAGGTAGATGAGGTTGCGGGAGTCGTCGAGGTCGCTGTTGACGGCAAAGGGGTTGGGGTCGGCCGCGGCTGGCAGTTGGAACGCCGACGCGCCGTCTTGCACCGGGTTGATGCGCAGGTAAGACGCGTGGGGCGTCGTGAGGTCTTGCCCGGTGTTGTAGGGGTCGTTGGGCCCGCCGCCGTCGCCCACGGCGATGTAGAGGTTGCCGTAGTCGGCGTCACCCGGCCCGGCCGTGGGGTTGAAGCCGATCTGGCCGACGTTGTGGTCGCTGAGCGGCTGGGTGACGTGCATCACCTCGCGGTACGAAGCCGGGATCACCGCGCCGCCGGCGTCGACGGTCCACTCGGCCACGACCGAATCGTGGTCGGACCCGCCCGAAGGCGAGCCGAAGATCACCGGCGTCACGCCCGGGCCGTAGAACAAGCCCGTGAACAAGTCACGGCTGTGGGCCGTGTACAGCTTGCGGTAGCCGTCGGCGCCGGGCGTGGCGAAGTTGGGGTGGAACGCCAGCCCGCGCACCCCGCTCTGGCTGTCGAAGTTGCGGAAGCCCGGCACGTTGGCCGCCACGTCGAGGAACACCTGCGGCGAGGGCGACGCGGCGCCCGGGTCGAATCGGTAGACCACGCCGTTCTGGTCGGCCACGAACACGTCGGATGAACCCGGCGCCGACGTCAGGTGCTCCAGCCGCGGGTATGTCGTGCCGAACGGCCCGGTGCTGTCCGGAAGCTGCACGAACTCCTCGAGCACCAGCGACCAACCGGCCGACGGCGTGTTGGTCGCAATGGGGTTGTCGGTCACCGCGGTGGCGCACGGCGCCCGGGCCAAACCCAATGCGCCCACGACGCAGAGGGCGGGCCATCCACGAAGAGCAGCGGGGCGGTGCGGATTCGTCACGGGTCGTCTCCCAGCCTGTGATGCCGAGCGTGAACAGCCAATCGCCCGTCCAGCCTAAGGCCGCACCCCAGCGCCGGTAAGAAAAACTTGCCGTACATGTGTCCCTGGAGACTGGGAAACCGCCTCAAGGCCGCCCTGGACGTGGTCCGAAGAGCCGTCGCCGGCCAGGCCGATCGCACGCACCATTGAGCCGGGCACGCAGGGGTGTCTGACGACGCGTCGGCGGAGTGAACCGTGAGGACGCGTTCCTGAGGCTGGAGCCCTCTCCGTGTCCGCCGCTCGGGATGCCCGAGGGCGGCATGCGGGGCCCGCAGGCCCCGTGCGCACGCGTCGAACATCGAGCAATGGGCGGAGGTGGATTCGAACCACCGTAGGCGTAAGCCAGCGGATTTACAGTCCGCCCCGTTTGGCCGCTCCGGCATCCACCCAGTGAGCCGCGCAGTGTAAATCAGGCCGTTTCTCGACGCCACCCCGCGGGCGCCACGCCTCCCGGGCGGCTAGGCCGACGCCGGCGGGCCCGCTTGGCCGTTCTGGGCGTGGTCGTAGGCCTCACGGCAGGCCGCGACACACCCCAGGTGAGCCTCGCCCCAGGCGTCGATGGTCTCGAGCAACGGCACGAGCTCCTGCCCGCGGGGAGACAGCGCGTAGTCGACGTTGGGCGACGCGTCGGGGTGCTCGGTGCGCGTCACCACCCCGTCTCGCTCGAGCCCGCGCAGGCTCTCGCTGAGCGTCCGTGCCGACACCGCCGGCAGCTGCGCGCGCAACGCGTTGAACCGCATCGGGCTTTGCCGCAGCGCAGCGATGATTTCGCCCTTCCACCGCCCCTTGAAAACGTCGAGCACCTCGGCAATACGGCAGCGAGGATCGGGGCGTGCATCGGTCATGACGAGGTCAGCCTAGCTCACGACGTCGAGTTCAAGCAATGGTTCTCTTGGACATGTGTGGCCTGCGGTTGTGTTGTGGATACCGCGAACCAAGGGGTACAAACCGGCTGAGCAAGCGACGAGCTTGCGCGATCGCAAACCTTGTCGGGTTGTCTAACTCGGCACGTAAAGAGAGAACCGCAAATGGGTGAGCACCATCGGGTTGGCCATCGGAAGTTGTTCGTGCGATTTGGGTGCGTTTGCGCCGCCGCGATCGCGCTCTGCGTGTCGCCTGCTTTGGCGCCCGCGCAGGAAGAGCCCGCGATGGGCTCTGCCGGCGATTCCGTCGGCCACCCCGAGACGTGGGTCCCCGGTGGGCAACGCGAACGGCTCACACCCGACAACTGCGCGGTTCTTTTCATCGATCACCAGGCCGGCCTGATGAACCTCGTCGATAACGTCGAGATGGATCGCTATAAGGCCGACGTGATGGCCAAAGCCAAGACCGCCAAGCTGCACGGCGTGCCCGTCGTGCTGACCACCAGCGCCGAGGCCGGCCCCAACGGCCCGATGCTCCCCGAAATCCTGGCGATGTTCCCCGACGCCCCGCTCATCAGCCGCAGCGGCCAGATCAACGCGTGGGACGACCCGAACTTCCGCGCCGCCGTCGAGGCGACCGGGCGCAAGAAGATGGTGGTCAGCGGCATCACCACCGACGTGTGCGTAGCATTTGTCACGCTCTCGCTACTCGAAGCGGGCTACGACGTGTACGTGGTGGTCGACGCCTCGGGCACGACGAATCCGCTGGTGCAGCAGGCGGCGCTGATGCGTATGGCCGACGCCGGCGCCGAGATGGGCAACTGGTTCGCGCTGGCTTGCGAGCTGCTGAGCGACTGGCGCAACGCCGAGGGCGCGGGCAGCGCTGCGCTGTTCGCTGAGCACATGCCCGGCTACGCCGAGGCCATGGCCAGCCACGCCGCCTTCACCGGCACGGCGTCGGAAGACGCCGAGTACTGATCGCACGGACGCTGCGCATCTAAGCGCCCCGCGCGCATGGCGCCCGCACACGCGACACCCGCTTCGAGAGACATCCCATGCTTGATTCGATGACCCGACGTGACTTCGTGCGCACCGCCGCCGGCGCGAGTGGTGCAGCGCTGCTGGGCCTGCCGACTGGCTGCGCAGCCTCGGGCGGCCCCGAAGGGCTTGGTGCGCAGGCGACGATGATCGTCCGCAACGCCCGTATCACCACCATGGACACGGCGATGCCCGAGGCGCAAGCCCTAGCCGTGCGCGGCAACCGCTTCGTGGCGGTGGGAGGCGAAGACGCCGTGATGGCCCTGCGCGGGCCCGACACCCAGGTCATCGACGCGCAGGGCCAGCGCGTGATCCCCGGCCTCAATGACAACCACACCCACACCATCCGAGGCGGTCTCAACTACGCACTCGAACTGCGGTGGGACGGCGTCCGCTCCAAGGCTCAGGCGATGCAGATGCTGCGCGAGCAGGTCGCCCGCACGCCGTCGGGCCAATGGGTGCGCGTGGTGGGGGGCTTCTCGCCCGATCAGTTCCCCGACGGCGGCCTGCCCACGCTCGACGAGCTCAACGCGGTGTCGCCCGATACGCCCATCTTCGTGCTGCAGGTGTACACCCAGGCGCTACTGAACGGCGCCGCGCTGCGGGCGCTGGGCATCAACCGTCAGTTCCCCGACGACCGTTACGGCGGCGGGACCATTGTGCGCGACGCCTCGGGCAAGCCCACCGGAGCTCTGCTCGCCACGCCCTCGGCGCTGATCCTCTACAGCACGCTGCACGATGGCCCCAAGCTCGAACGCGAGCAGCAGCTCATCAGCAGCCGGCACTTCATGCGCGAGCTCAACCGGCTCGGCGTCACCAGCACGCTTGACTGCGGCGGCGGCTTCCAGTTCTGGCCGGACGACTATGGCGTGATACGCGAGCTGCACCGCACCAAGCAGATGACTATGCGCATCGGCTTCAGCACCTTCATTCAACGCCCCGGGAAAGAGTTGGAGGACTTCCAGAACTGGACCGAGCGATTCGTGCCCGGCGAGGGCGACGACTTCTTTAAGCTGTTGGGCGCCGGCGAGATGCTCGTGCGCAGCATCTACGATTTCGAGGTCTTCAACCTGCCGCGCGTCGCCCCGCCCGACCACGCCGAGGCCGACCTCGAACCGGTGATCCGACTGCTCGCCGAGAAGGGCTGGCCGTTCCGCTTTCACGCGACGTACGACCAGACCGTCGCGAGGCACCTCGACGTGATCGAGCGTGTCCACCGCGACTCTCCGGTCGATCAACTGCGGTGGGTCGTGGATCATGGCGAGACGCTTAAGCCTGCGACCATCGACCGCATCGCGGCGCTCGGCGGATGCCTGGCGTTGCAGAACCGCATTGCGTTCCAGGAAGCCGCGTTCCTCGAACGCTACGGCCCAGAGGCCGCGGCCGACGCCCCGCCGATCAAGCGCGCGATGGCCGCGGGCGTGCCCGTCGCCGCCGGCACCGACATGTCGCGCGTGAGCAGTTACAACCCCTGGCTGTGCCTCTCGTGGCTGGTCACCGGGCAGGGCGTGGGCGGCCGCCAGCTGCTCGGCCCCGATCAACGGCTCGACCGCCACACGGCACTGCGGCTCTGGACCGACAACGCCTATTTCAGCCGAGAGGAAGACCGCAAGGGGCGGATCGAACCTGGCCTGCTCGCCGACGTCATCGTGCTGTCCGACGACTACTTCGAGGTGCCCGAGTCGCAGATCCGCGAGCTGACCAGCGACCTCACCGTGGTCGACGGCAAGGTCGTGCATGGACAAAGCCGGTTTGCGTCGCTGGCGCCCGAGCTCCCGGCGCTACAGCCCGACTGGTCGCCGGTCAATCGCTTCGGCGGGTATCAGCACGCAGGCGGATGAGGCGCAGGGGTTAGGCCGAACTACTGCGTGGCGCGATGGCGCGGCCTCACCGCCAGGCCGAGAAGCCCGGGTCGACGGACTCGCCCGGGCCGGGCCGCCATAGTTCGTCGCGCAACACGTATGTCACCGCGGCGTGCTCGTGCTCGTCGGCGAAGCGCACGTCGCCCCCGGGCATCCGCCGATCGGCCCAGCCCAGCAGGGCTTCGACGTGGTTGCCCGGGTCGACGGCGAGCCCGGTTGGCGCGCACAACTCGTGCCAGCGGTTGACCAAGCCGTCGGGCGTCTGGTTGCGCACCCCGTCGAAGGGCGAGGGCGGGCGCCCGATCGCGCCTTCGAGGTGGTTGCCGCGCGCCCCGCCGCCGACGGCCCAGTACCCCTGGGCGAAGTGGATCCCGGTGACCGACACGCCGGTGCAGGGCGCCCCGCGCAGGACTACGGCGCCGATGTCGGCGCGCACGTTGTGGGCCCGGATGTTCTCGGTCGCGAGACCGCCGGGCGTCCAGACTTGGAAGGTCGGCCCCCACCAGCCGGTGGTGATCAGGCCGTGGACGTCGATGTTCCGGATCGGGCCGTAGGTGTCTTCGAGCAGGAAGAACTCGGCGCCGTTGTCGGGGTGCCACCCGCCGACGCCGCGGAGGTCGCCGAAAGCGCAGTCTTCGATCCGGGCGTTCTTGGCGCCCTGAGCGCTCAGGACGACGCCGCGGCTGGTGTGCTCGAAGGTCAGGTCGTGAAAGCGCCCACCGACGCAGTGCCGGAAGTCGAGCGCGCCGCGGTAGTGCGGTTTGGTTTCGCGGGCGCCGACGAACCGCACCCGTCGCATGTGCACGCGGTCGCCCATCACCCGAACGGTTCCGCAGCGGACGGTGCAGTTCTCCAGCCGGTCGTCGTCGCGCAGGGTGAGGATCTGGTCGGGGCCGAGTTCGAGGTTGTCCCCCTTGTACACGCGCCCGGCCTTGCCGCTGGGCGGGGTGTAGGGCGCATCGCTCGGGCGCGACGCGGGCGCCCGATCTGGAACGCGGGCGGGTTGCGAGGCCGGGTCGGTCATGGCGTGCATCAGACTAGACCCGCGGACGCGGCGCCGTACGCTCTCCGGTTTCGCGAAACGGAGATCGGCCATGCACGCGGTGGTGACGGGGTTGAGCGGGACACTGGCGCCCTATGTGAGGAACGCGGTCGAGGGCCGCGGCGGCCGTGTCACGGGCTGGGATCGCGCCGCGGTCTCGCCCGACGACCCCGACGCCTGCCGGGCCTTCCTAGACAACGCACGGCCCGACGCCGTGTTCCATCTGGCCATGGGCGGCGAGGACTGGGCCGCGCAGCTCGCGCGCTGGTGCGACCGCCACGACGCGCGCTTCGTGTTCACCAGCACGGCGATGATCTTCGCCAACCGGCCCGATGGCCCGCACCGGGCAGCCGACCCGCGCACCGCCGACGAAGACTACGGCCGGTACAAGATGCGCTGCGAAGACGCCGTGCTCGAGGCCTCGACCTCGGCGGTCGTCGCCCGCATCGGCTGGCAGATCGGCGAGGCCCGAGGCGGCAACCACATGGTCGAGCACCTCTGGAAACAGCACGAAGTCGACGGCGTGCTCCGGCCCAGCCGACGTTGGCGCCCGGCGTGCTCGTTCATGACCGACACCGCCGAGGCGCTTCTCGCACTGCTCGACCACGGCGAGCCGGGCTTGTTCCACGTCGACGCGAACGCCAACGCCGACGACGGCCGAGGCATGACCTTCGACCAGATCGTGCACGGCTTGAACCGCAAGCTCGACGCGGGTTGGCGTGTCGAACCGAACGGCGACTTCATCCGCGACCAGCGCTTGCTCGACGACCGTATACGGATGCCCACGATGAGCGAGCGGCTGGGCTGATCTGCGCTAGCCGTGCGGATCAGGCGGTCTGAGTTCGCGCAACGGCAGCACTTCGACGTCCACGCCCGGCGACCAGGCGGCGTGGTCGGGCGCCCGCCCGGGCGGCGCCAGCCCGTTAAGCCCGAAAAGCCGGTCGTCCCACTGTTCCAAGCTTGGTGGTCCGACCCGGTATGGCGTATGCCGGACCTGCCCGTGGAACAGCCGTTCCTGGTTCTCGCCCCCGCTCCACAGCCGGTAGCGCTCGACGAGGAAGTGATCCAGCGTGCCGGGCTCGGCCGGGCGGCAATCCGCTTCGCTCGGCGCGTCGTACGCGAACGCGGGCTGCATCGACGGCGTGCGCGGACGCCCGCGCTGCCAGAAATAGCGACGGTGCTCACCCGAAACCTCTTGCCGGATGAACGCCCTGTGGTAGGGCAGCCGGAAGAGCGTGCGCGCGATCCACACGGCGACGGCTTGGTGCGCGTCGAGCGAGTAGAACCACACGCCCGTTCGGCCGTCGGCGGTTTGGGCGTAGGTGCGCAGGTTCAGCTCGCCGAAGTGCGACAGCCCTGGAACCGCCGGGAACCAGCTCGGGCGCACGTTGCGCATGAGGAACGGCACGACGCCGACGTAGGCC
This sequence comes from Planctomycetota bacterium, assembly GCA_039191195.1. Classification (GTDB taxonomy): domain Bacteria; phylum Planctomycetota; class Phycisphaerae; order Phycisphaerales; family Phycisphaeraceae; genus JBCCBV01. The sequence continues at coordinate 3,018 of JBCCXV010000028.1, read as the reverse complement.
CGGCCCTCGAACGTGTGCGGCGTGAGGCCCTCGGGCAGCGTGGCTGCGAGTTCGGCCGGGTCGAAGGACCAATGCAAGAACAGCAGGTCGCGCCACTGCTGGCGCATCACGACCTTGGCATCGCTTAGCGAGAACTCGGGGCTCGTCGGCGTGTCGTCCACGCGTCACGGTAGCGCCGCGGTCACCCGGCTTGGCGTGGCAGCCGGGCGAACCAGGCGCCGAGCGCCCCGGAGACGGCGTCGCCCCGCCGTCGGCAGAGCTCCGAAACGACGCTCTTGCTTAGGCGAGATAGTTCGCGCACTTGGGCGGCGGTCAGTTCGCGCGGCTCGCGGTCGAGCACACACAACCCGCCGAGTCGCCCGCCCGCCGAGTCGTGCAGCGGGAGGCCTGCGAAGAAGGTGACGCGCCCCGCGTCCCGCACCCAGCTCTGGTCGGCGAGGCCCGGGTCCTGCCGGGCATTGGCGACGATGTGCGGGCGGTGGTCTGCGACGGCCCAGGCGGCCGCGAACGCGTGCTCGGCCGAGATCGGGATCGCCGTGAGACCAGCGGCGCCCCGGCGGGTCCCGCTCGACCGGCCGACGATCTCGATGGCCGCGGTCGGGCAGCGAGCCAGGTCGGCGGCGTCGCGGGCACGCTCGCACAGCCAGGCGTCGAGGCCGTCGTCGCGCAGGGCCAGGGCTCGGGCTTGGGCCAAGTCGCGGGGGTCATCGAACGTGAGGGGGACGGCCGGCATGGCGTGGGCTCCGCGCCCCAGCGTCTCGGCGGGGGTTCTTCTCGGGCATCGGCCGACCCGGGCGCCGGCTTATACCGATCCGCGGACCCCGCAGGCGATGGCGTTGTCCTCATGCGGCCTGGCGCGCTCACAGGGGTTTTACGCCTTGATCATTGAGCGATCGCGGCGCTTCGCGTACCCTTCCGCACAGGTTTTCCCCAAACCAGGTCGATGAGAGAAGGGCCTTTGATCGCCGCACCCGCCACCGCGCTCAGCAGCCATGTTCTGGTGCTCAACCGGATGTGGATGGCCGTGCGCGTCGTCTCGGCAAAGCGGGCTTTCTCCATGTTGTTTCGAGACTTAGCGGAAGTTATCCGCGTCGACGACGGCAGCTACACCGGCCACGATTTCGCCTCTTGGTCCGAGATCAGCCACGTCCACCAGGCCCTGGGCGACGACGAAGACGACGACCAGCCCTACGAGTGGGTGTCCACGGTGCGGATGAAGATCGCCGTGCCCAAGGTCATCCGGCTGCTGGCCTACGACCGCCTGCCCCGGGCCGAGGTGAAGCTCAATCGGCGGAACATCTTCGCCCGCGACCAGAACCGGTGCCAGTACTGCGGGAAGAAGTTCCCGACCGGCGAGCTGAGCCTCGACCACGTGATCCCCCGGAGCCAGGGCGGGGGCGCGTCGTGGGAGAACCTCGTGTGCTGCTGCGTCGGCTGCAACACCCTCAAGGGCGGGCGCACGCCGCGCCAGGCCACGATGCCCCTGATCCGCAAGCCGGCCAAACCTGCGCGCAACCCCGCGCTGAATCTGAGGTTGGGCACCAACAAGTACTCGAGCTGGCGGGCCTTCCTCGACAACGCCTACTGGTCGGTCGAACTCAAATAATAGAGCGGTATCGCTAAGCGATTGGGCCCCTATCTGGTTGCCATGGCGCGATTTGCGCTTGGCTTGCGCGATCCAGGCATGAAAATGGTCATCGTGGAGGTTTCGCGGCGGGGCGAGCGAGACCCGCGGGCCGGCTCCACGCCGGTTCGCGGACTTCCGGCGGGGAGGAACCGGGGGGATCCGGGGGGGATCCGGGGCGTGGGCCCACCTCGCGGTTAAGTCGGGGCCCCGACGCCCCGATTGCGAAGGTGGGAAAGCTAGGCAACGCCTGGCGCGTCTCGCCGTGTAAGGGCGTGCCGCCTGGGCGCAACCCCGAAAGCTCCGCCATGGCCGCCCAACCCGCTCAGCCCACGAACTCCGGCCTCGACCCCGACCTGCTGTCCAAGCAGGTGTTCACCACCGGCGAGGCCGCCGAGATCTGCAAGGTCAGCCAGCAGACGATCATCCGGTGCTTCGACGCCGGCCGGCTCAAGGGCTTCCGCGTGCCCGGCTCCAAGTTCCGCCGGATCCCCCGGGAAGAGCTGATCCGGTTCATGAAGGCCAACGACATCCCGACCGAAGACTTCGACGCCCGGGCGCGCAAGCGCATCTTGGTGGTCGACGACGACCCGCAGATCGTCGAGCTCTTCAAGGATGTCCTGGCCCAAGACGACCGCTTCGAGGTCCGCTCGGCCGCGACCGGATACGACGCCGGCGTCGCCACCACCGAGTTCCAACCCGACCTGATGATCCTCGACTACATGCTGCCGGACATCAACGGCAACGTGGTCTGCAAGACGGTCCGCAAGAACCCGGACCTGGTCAACATGAAGATCGTGATCGTGTCGGGTGTCGTGAACCCCGGCGAGATCGACGACCTGCTCGAGAGCGGCGCCAACGAGTTCGTGAAGAAGCCGTTCGATATCCAGGGCTTCCTGAAGCGCGTCGAGTCGCTGCTCGAGCTGTGAGCGACGCCCGCGTGTGAACCGGCGGTCGCGGATCCGAGGCCCGCGCCCGACCAAGGGGTCCGACCATGGTCGCTCCGGAGACGGCCCAGCCCCGGCGTGTCGAACTCATCCTTCGGCAGATCGACGCGCTGCCCACCCTGCCCGCGGTGGCCGCGCGCCTGCTCGAGCTCACCTCGTCCGACGACAGCCGCGCCCGCGAAGTCATCGAGATGGTCTCGGCCGACCCGGCCTTGACCGCGCGGGTGCTTTCGCTCTGCAAGGCCGCCGACCGCGGCGTGCGACTCGGCCTGACCGAGGGCGTGCTCACCGTCGAGCGCGCGGTCTTGTTTCTGGGCTTCACGGCCGTGCGCAACGTCGTGCTGTCGCTGAGCGTGTTCGAGGTGTTCGACCGCCCGGCCGCGGCGCGCCGAGAGCGCGACGCCGCGACAGCGAGCGACGGGCCCGGGTTCGACCGGCCCGGTTTCT
>JBCCXV010000027.1:0-14687 GCA_039191195.1 Planctomycetota bacterium | reverse complement strand
GTTGTCGATCTGAGACTCGGCGAAGTCGGTGCCGGAGTTGGTCCAGCGGAAGCGGAAGGACGCGGTTTCGCCGGGGCCCAAGCGGACGGCGGTGGGCGTGGTAAAGGAGGCGGCGACGCTGGCGCTGACGTTCTGAACGCTGGGCTGGGTGGCGAAGTTGAGGGCGGTGAAGACGTGAAGGTCTTGCACCTCGGTGCCGGTGCTCACGCGGACGAGGTTGCTGTCGCCGCTGGCGAGATAGATAAGGTCGAGGTCGGTGGGCGAGTTGGCGTTGCCGGACCGCGCGTCGAAATGGAAGCGTTCGAGGCGGAAGGTGAAGTCGCTCTCGTTGGTGATGGAGAAGTCGCCGAACTCTTGGCTGCCGTTGGTGCGGAACTTCCAGGAGCTTGCGCCGGCCTGCCCGAACTGGCCGATGCGGGCGCCGGCGGAGCCGTCGGCCAGGGGGACGTCGACGATGTTCATGCCGAAGGGGGCCGAGCCGATGGTGTCGCTTCCGAAGGTGGCGCCGTTGAGGAAACCGTTGTTGGTGGACTGGCCGTAGCCGGCCCGGCCGAGGACCGAGGCCCCGGCGCCGATGGTTCCGGTGAGGTACTGCCCGCCACCGGAGACGGCGGCGAAGGAGCCGACGGGGGTGGCGTCGAAAGTGGAGTTGCTGTCGGGCGTGGTGTCGGCGATGCCGGAGTTGTTATCGCCGGGGGTTGCGTTCTCGAAGGTTTGCCAGCCGATGGCGTGCAGGAGGGTGTTGCCGCCGTCACTGGGCGCCTGCACGTTCGCGTAGGCCACGTCGTGGTAGGCGGCGGCGAGGGTTCCGGCAGCGCAAACGAGGGGCAGGGCCCGCGGCACGTGGCGTTGGCTTTTACGGCGTTGGCTGCTCATGGGGAAGACTCTCCAACCGTGCCTGAAGAGGCGTGAATCGTGCGATCGGCGATGCGGTGAAAGCGGCGTTCTCCGTGGTTGCGGAGAACGCCACGCGTGGTGGGTGAGATCAGGCTCGGCGCCTACGCCCGCCGGCGGCCAAGCCGCCCACGGCTAAGAGGGCGAGCGAGGCGGGCTCGGGGACGGGCACGGCGGCGGGGTCGATGAGGGCGAAGCCGTTGTTCTGGTCTTGGAAGGTGCCGGAGATCGCCAGGTTGTCGATCTGGGATTCGGCGAAGTCGGTGCCGGAGTTGGTCCAGCGGAAGCGGAAGGACGCGGTTTCGCCGGGCCCGAGTCGGACGGCGGTGGGCGTGGTGAAGGAGGCCGCGACGCTCTGCGAGACGTTCTGGACGCTGGGCTGGGAGGCGAAGGTGATGTCAGAGAACACGTGGAGGTCGGGAACCTCGGTGCCGGTGCTGACGCGGACGAGGTTGCTGGCGCCGCCGGCCAGGTAGATGAGGTCGAGGTCGGTGGGCGAGTTGGCGTTGCCGGCGCGGGCGTCGTAGTGGATGCGCTCGAGTCGGAAGGTGAAGTCACTCTCGTTGGTGATGGAGAAGTCGCCGAACTCCTGGTTTCCGTTGGTGCGGAACTTCCAGGAGCTGGCGCCGGCTTGTCCTTGGGCCCCGATGCGGGCGCCGGCCGAGCCGTCGGCGAGGGTCACGTCTTCGATGTCGATGCCGAAGGGGGCGGAGCCCACGGTGCTGCTGCCGAAGGTCGGACCGTTGAGGAACGCGTTGTTGGTGGCCTGGCCGAAGCCAGCCCGTCCGAGCGACGAGGCGCCGGCGCCGATCCGCGCGGTGAGGTACTGCCCGCCGCCGGATACCGCGGCGAACGAGCCGACCGGGGTGGCGTCGAAGGTGGAGTTGCTGTCGGGCGTGGTGTCGCCGATGCCCGAGCTGTTGTTGGCGCCGGCGTTGTCGAAGGTTTGCCAGCCGATGGCGTGGAGCAGCGGGTTGCCGCCGTCGCTCGGCGCCAAGACGGTGGCGTTGGCGGCGCTCGGGAGCGCCATGGCGACGGCGAAGGTCCCGAGGGTGGAAGACGCGGTGCGACCCCGCCGGCGAGGCGACGGTCGATCTTCAGATCGTGTTACGTGAAGCATGTTGCAGACCCTCCAAAGTCGGATGCGAAGAAGCGTGAGACGAAGAACTGCCGGTCTTTCAGGTCGGCAGACGGTGAACGAAGAGCTAGGGGTTGACCGGGGCTGGGCCCGTGGTTTCGTTGGCCTCGAATGCGCTGGGGAGTATGAGCTGCTCGACGGGAGAGAACCGCTGCTGACTCCGCGCGGCGCTAAGGGCGATGCGGGCGGCCTCGGACCCGATGCGCCTGGCGTTCTGGCATACGGCGCTGTACGTGGGGAACACGTCGTGGCGTAACCGGCCGTCGTCGAACCCGACGATCGACAGTTCATCTGGTACGCGCAGGCCGCGTTGCATCGCGCGTTGGATGCCGCCCACCGTGGTGACGGGCGTTGCGAAGATGACCGCGGTCGGCGGCCGCTGCCGGGTCATCAGCTGGTCGATGGCGCTGCCCCCGCCGGCGCGGGAGAACTCGGCATTGACGACCGGGCACGAATCCGGGTCGAGGCCGTGGCGCGCGGACCCTTCGCGGAACGCTTCGTGGCGCTCCTTAAAGTCGTGGTTCACCGGGGGGAGCGGTTGAACGTACGCAATCGACTGGTGGCCGAGGTTCACGAGGTAGTCGATCGCCTCCAGGGTCCCGGTGCGAGAGTCGTAGCCCACCCAGCCGATGTTGTCGTCGCGGTATCGATCGGAGGCGACCACGCAAGGCAGTGCTTCGTCGGCGATGTCGCGTGCGACGTGCCGAGTGGCTTCGTTGACGCGGAGCACCGCGCTGTCGATGTGGCTGCGGAAGAAGAAGTCGCGGTAGCTTTCGCGGTGGCGCCGGTCGGACAGGCGCAGGACCACGAGCTGGCCGTCGTGATCTCCAAGCCGCTCGAAGAGCCCGGCGGCGACGTCGGCGTCGTAGCCTTGGAGGGGGACCGCGGGGTTGCCCATGGCGTAGATCAAGGCGACGCGTAGCGCCGCGGATTCCGCGGCCCGGCTCCGGATGCCCGCCTCGGCCGCGGCGGCGACCACCGCTTTGCGTGCCGCGGCGCTGGTCCCGGGGCGGTTGTTGAGCACGCGCGAAACGGTCGCGGGAGACACCCCGGTGCGTTTGGCGAGTTCGCTGACGGTGGCCATGAGACGTCCTTGGAAGAAATTCCAAGTTAGTTGCATGAGGATCGTGAGTCAACACAAATCCGTCGTATCGATAGCGGGGCCATGGTGTGCAAGAAATACATAAATCAAACATTAATATGAACTTAAAATGTTTTATGTGACCGGTGCCGCTCTTGCGGGTGGGGTAATCTCACATTGGCGCACGCGTGTCACGGCGGGCAGACCGCCGCGGCGCCGCAAGGTCGTGTTCGTCCGATGGCGCCACGAGCCCCCTCTATGGTTTCTGGCGGCGCCTGCGTGCGACGGCACGAGAGAGGCATGCGGGCGCAACGAGCCGCGCTTCTCCCAAGCGATGTACTTCGCGCCTGAGGTCGTTCCGCGCGTCGCCTGAAGCGGACCGCGTGGGCCGCGCGTGGCTGCTCGGGTGCCGCCAAGCGCGGATCGGTCGGGTCTTTGCGACGTGGTGGTTGAAGCGGCGCGCGGCGTGTCCAAAGCCCCCGGCGTGGGGTGCATGCGGTGCGGACATCCCTTGCGCTTGAAGGCCACGCGTTGAACGCGTTCGAGGCGAGGGGCCGGATGCGGGTCGCGGACTCGGCGTGAACCCGTCGGGGGGCGTCCCTTGATTCCATCCGCGTGTACGGCGGCGGACCGCCGATCGGGTGTCATATGGTGTAGCGATGGCCTGTGTCGTTCTCACTACTGTGCTGCATCGAACTCAGAGGTTCGTGTTCTTGTGGTTGCTGCCGGCGGCTATGGTTGGCCTTGCGACGGCGACTGCCGTGAGCCAAGAGTCGCGGCCCAATGTGCTGTTCATTGCGGTGGACGACTTGAAGCCGGCGATTGGGGCTTTTGGGGACCCCGTTGCGCGGACCCCGAATTTAGACCGCCTCGCTCAGCGTGGCACGGTTTTTCTCAATGCGCATTGCCAGCAGGCCGTGTGCGCCCCTTCGCGTGTGAGCCTGCTGCTGGGCTTGCGGCCCGACACGACTCGGGTGTGGGACCTGAAGACTGAGTTTCGTAGATCTCTACCCGACGCTGTCACCCTCCCCGAGCGGTTCAAGCGGGCTGGATACCAGGTTGTTGGCATGGGCAAGGTCTTTGACGCCAGGTCTGTCGATGGCAGGGGCATGGATCTTCGTTCGTGGACGGAAGCGTTCGTCCACGTGACCTCACCGGCGGACGCGACGTTTTCCTTCCGCAACCCGGCGGTGGTCGGGCAGGTGGATCGGGCCAGCGCCGACCCTCGGTTTCCCGCGCAAGGCCGTCGGCCGCAGATCGACTTTGCTTTCCCCGAAGGTCGCCCGCCGACCGATCGCGCGGGCGTTGCGGATGACGCGTACCACGACGGCGCGATGACCGAGGCGGCCTGCGCGAGGTTGGAAGGGTTCGCCGGTAGTGGGCAAGCATTCTTCCTGGCGGTCGGGTTCAAGAAGCCCCACCTCCCGTTCAATGCGCCTGAACGCTATTGGCGGATGTACGACGAGAACGCGCTCCCCCTCGCGGGGTATCAGGGCCCCCCGCGCAACGCGCCGTCGTTCGCTTCGCAGCCGGGCTGGGAGTTGCGGGCGAACTACCGCATCCCCAAGCGGGGCCGTTTGCCGGAGCCGCTGCAGCGTGAACTGATTCACGGGTACTACGCGTGCGTGAGTTACGTCGATGCTCAGGTGGGCAAGCTGCTTGCGACGCTGGAAGAGCTGGGCTTGGCGCAGAACACCATTGTGGTGCTCTGGGGCGACCACGGCTGGCATTTGGGTGACCATGCCATTTGGTGCAAGCACACGAACTACGAGCAGGCCACGCGCTCGCCCCTGCTGATTGTCGTTCCGGAAGGCGTGCCCGGCGCGTACGCGCATGGGGGCCGTAGTTTGTCGCCCGTAGAATTGCTGGACGTGTATCCGACGCTCCTTGACCTGGCGGGGCTTGAACCCCTCGGCGACCTGCACGGCGTGTCGCTGCGCGCCATCCTCGAAGACCCCGCGGCGAGCGTGAAGCCGGTCGCGGTCAGCCAGTTTCCACGCGACGCTGAGGGCCGGCCTGTCATGGGCTACGCCTATCGGAGCGACCGGTACCGACTGGTGCAATGGAGGACGCGCGATGCGCAAGGCGATGGGCAGCGCGGGGGGGCGGTCGTACACGTCGAGCTCTACGACTACCAAGCCGATCCCCTCGAGACCCGGAGTGTTGCTGACGCGGCGGAGTACGCCGGGGTGCGTGCGGCGATGGAAGCTCACGCGGAGGCGATGTCGCATACTCACGAAACGCGCTGAGTGTTCAGGACGCTGCGGAGGCGTGCATCACCGTTGGCACTCGAGGCTACGAGGCGCAGCTGTGGGCGCCTTGTGGGCCTGGTCGCGCGTCCTGTCGGGTGGGTGGCGCTTGCAGTCCTAAATTGCCGCGGCGATGTTGGGCTCGGCCGAGGCCGGCTACCCGCGGCCGAGCAGCGGCACGTCTTCGGCCTGGGCTACGTCGAGGTTCACCTCTTGACCGACCGCGGCCGAATCGAGATATCCAGCGGGCGGGGCGGCTTCGTCGGTTGGCGTGCGTCGCGGTGTTGGGCGACCGTCGAGCGTCATGTGGAGGTCAGCGCCTGGTCACCCGCGGGCGATTCCAGCAGCCGGGGCTTGGCCGGTGGCTATTGGTTGGACACCTGGTTGTCACGCCCTTCGGGCCGTCTCTTGCCGCGGGATTAGCGTCGGCGTAAGCTACTGCGGCCCAAGTGTTTGAGGGCGTGATGCGGGTGTAGCTCAGTTGGTAGAGCGTCAGCTTCCCAAGCTGAATGTCGAGGGTTCGAATCCCTTCACCCGCTTTGTGGACGACGGCCCGAGAGGGCCGTTTGTCATGGGTTGCCAAGGGCGTCGGATCGGTAGAGCCGGGTCTTGCCCGTGCGGGCGGCGTGTTGATCGCGGGCCCAGCGGCGCAGTTCGGGCTGGTGGGCGGTGAGCCATGCGCTCGTGGCCGCGAGCAGTGCGGGCTTGTCGGGCCAGTGGTTGAGGATCATGCGCGCCGCGGTCGATTGGTGGCGATCGCCGACGGCCGCGAGATGGGTGAGTTGCGCGAGCGGGTCGGTCTCGAGGTCTTCGGGGACGCTCAGGCCGGCCTCGATGGCGAGCGTGACGACGAGCGTGGCGGGGTCTTGATCCTGGTTGGCCACGCGCCAGGACTGGACGTCGCCTTGCAGTTGTGTCCAGGCCTCGGTGTCGAAGATCGGGGGTAGTGGCCACGCCTTTCCGGTGAGTCGGCGTAGGCGCGCGAGGCCGCGGGTGCGGTGCCACCACTGCGGGTGGGTGAGCTCTTCCTCGGCGTTCATAAGGCCTTGCCACCACCACGGGCGCCAGCCGGCGTCGTGGTGCTCGGTCCACCATGCGCGCCACGCGTCGCGTAAGGCGATGGGTGACTCGGTACGGTGGGCCAGTTGCACGAAGACGGTCGCTTCGGACGCCGCTTCGCTGTCCATGGCCTTGGCGAACAGGGGTGCGCTGGGCGCCATGAGGGCGGGGACCGGGATGCCGTGGTGGGGCGGAGCGGGGGTGCTGAGATGGCCTTGGAGGGATAGCCGGATGTCGACGGGGCGGGCGGGTTTGGCGGCGGGCGGCTGCGGGGTTGGGGTGGCGCTGGTTGGGGCCCAGCGGTCGAGGAACAGGCGGTCTTCGGTGCGGGAGAGTTGTTGGCCGCGCACGGTGGAGACCACCCGCCACCAGGGCACGGCGGCGTCGGGCGGCGTGGCGTCGGGGGTTTCGAGGTTGCGTTGCAGCGTCTGGTAGTGGGTCTCGTCCGGCTGCCCGCCGAAGACACGTCCGAGCAGGCTGCCGGTGCGTTTGGGCGGGTCTGCGATCGAGAGCGTCCTTGCGCGGAGGCGCCTGACGGTGAGCAAGTGGGCGGCGCGGTCGAGGTCTTGTCGGCTGCGTTCGTCGCCGAGCAACTCCAGCAACCCGGCGAGCTGTACGCGCTGGTCGAACGTGTCGGCGTTGTCGTAGGCGTGGGCGACGGCCGTGGTTGCTCGCGGGCCTTGCAGCCATGCCAGCGCCCAGGCGATCTCGGGGATGGTGGTTTGGTAGGCGGGGGCGGGCGCCTTGAGCAAGCGGGTGAGGTCGGGGATCAGATCGGTGTGGCCGCCGGATGCGATGGCTCGCAGGACACTGGTGCGGGCGGGGTGCTTGATGTCGGGGTCGAGCAGCCGTGCGCGCAGGAGGTCGTTGGACGGGGTCGTCGCGGTTTCGGTGTGATGCTTGTCTTGCGTTGGGGCGCCGAGGTCGAGGTAATAGCCGGCGGCGCCGGTTGAGGCGGGCATGGCGACCGCGGCGCCGTCTTCGGGCTCGTACCAGTGATGGAAGGAACCGGCGTCTTCGGTGTTCCACGTCCGCGCAGGCCAGGGGGGGAGGAGTTCTTCGCGCTGGGCGCGGTCTGGCAGCGGGGGGGTGCGTTCGGCTTCGAGGCCTTGGAGCAAGGGTGAGGGCGTGGGGGGCCGCTGGATGGCGGGTTGTGCGTTGGCGGTTTGGGGGCTCGCGGTTTGGTCGAGCAGCATGAGGGTGACGGTGGATGCGTCGAGCAGGAGATCGCCGGTGTACTGGCTGCGCCGGCTGGTCGCGGGCAGTTGGGCGGCGGATGTGGGGTCTAGCGCGGCGATGGTTAGGACGAGCCGGTCGGTGTACTGGGACCTGTGCCAGTCGCTCGCGTCGGCGTCGCGGGTTTGCTCGACCAGGCTGGGGACGATGGCTTGGTGGTTCAGGAGCGCGAGGGTGTCGAGCGCGAGCATCCGGCGGTGGATGGTGGAGGCGCGTTGCAGCTGCCGGCCGGTCGGCGGTTGTGTGACCAACGCGGCGAGCAGATCGATCGCTTGGCTGTCTTGGTGTCCCAGGGCGAGGATCGCGGCGGCGGTGACGCCCTGGGCGGAGTTCGCCTTCATCCGGGAGCGCATCTCTTGCGGGTCGGCGGCCTCGGCCCAGGCGATGAGCAGGGACGAGGTGGGGTCGGTTTCCCAGCCCCCCTGGTCGCGGTTGAGGAACTTGCGGAGGTTGTCGAGCAGGAGCAGGACATCTTGGGGTAGCGGGTCGGCGACGAGGCCGTTGCGCCCGAGCAGGGAGAGCAGCTCGGCGTCCTTCTCGCGGCGTGCGTGTTCGACGAGGCTGGACATGACCTCGGCGTTGCCCGCGAAGGTTTCGGGCAGTTCGTGGAACTCGAGTAGCGCCGCGACCCAGTCGGGGTTGGGATGGGTTTGCGCGGCGACGTGTCTGGTGAGCAGGTCGTGGTGGTATCGGAAGGCGTAGGAGGACGGGAGTTGTGCGGGCGGCGCTTCGCCTTGTTGCAAGGCGAGGAGGCTGGCGAAGCGGAGGGGTGTGTGGCCGTGGGCGCCGCTGACGAGCTGGCCGAGGAAGACGCCGGGGTCGGTGTCGACGCCGGCGAGCGCGGCCCGGGTGCGTGCGGCGGGTCCTTGGATGGAGTCGGGCTCGAGCCGCTGGAGCGCGGACGGTTGCGCTTGGGCCAGGGCTTCGACGGCGAGGTAGGCCGTGCGCGGCTCTTCGGCTTGCGCGGCGCGGACCAGCGCGGTCTGCTGCGCCTCGGTCAGGTCTGGTGGGGGCGCGGAGGCGGCGTGGAGCGCCAGCCCGGTGACGGCGGCGTGGGCGACGCGTGGGTCCGGGTGTTCCAAGTACGGCGAGATGGTGTCGAGGGCGTCGGGCCACTCGGCGGCGGCGCTGAGCATGAGCGCTAAGGCGCCGGGCTCGAGCGTGTCGAGTTTCGGGCGGGCGGCGGGGTTGTCGGCCGTGAGACGCGCGACGATTTGGGCCAGCGGCTCGCGCGCTCGGACGTCGGACCAGTTCGCGGCGAGCAGGGCGCGGAGGTCTTCGGGCGAGGCGTCGCGCGCGAGCCGTCGCATGACGGCTTGGCCTGCGGTGGGGTTGAGGTTGGCGAGGTCGGCCGGCAACGCGTCGCGGACGAAGGCTTTCGGTAGCCACTCCACGAGGGGGTCCCAGGTCGCGGCGGCGGCGGCGGCGGTTTGCTGGCTCATCGCGCGCAGGGCCAGGGCGGCGGCGTCGTCGTTGGGCACGGTCTGGACGAGCGCGGCGATGGCGCTGTCGATCTGGTGTGTCTGGTCGCCCATCAGCATCTGGCGCGACAGTTCGGCGGCGGATTGCGGGTTGATCTCCATCAGCCGGGTCATGACGCGTTCGGGTTCGACCCAGTAGTCGTTGCTCTCGGCGACGCGGAGCAGCAGGGGCGCGGCGGACGGGTCTGGCAGCGACAGGATCATGTCGGGCAGTCGGTACGACGGGTAGCGGGGGTTTGCGTCGAGGAGGGCGGTGGCGAAGCGGACGGGGCCGGGGCCGGGGGCGTGGCTGAGGGCTTCGATGGCTTGGTTGGCTTCCCAGCTGTCGGGGTCGACGTTGTAGAGGCGCAGGGCCTCGGCGATGGCGTCGTCGTCGTTGGAGACGACCAGCGCGCGGACGAGGGCGGCGTCTTCGAGCGTCGCGTCCTTGGCGAGTTCCTTGAGGTGCGGCAGGTATCGGCCGGTGGTGCTGGCGGCCATGATCTGGATGGCCGCGTTGCGGGAGGAGGGTTGCTGCGCCAGGGCGACGAGGTCGAGGTCGGCCTCGAAGGGGTCTGGATTGTTCTTGACGGCCCACAGGGCGACGCCGGAGAGTTGCGGATGTGCTTCGCTGCTCATGCCGCGGCGCAGCACGGCGGGCACGGGGTCTTCCTGCCACTCGGCGGTGTGGTAGAGCAGCGCGGCGGCGGGTACGGCGATGTCGAGATCGCGGTCGAGTTGGTCGCGGGCGATGGCGACCCAAGCCGGGGGCGCCGTGTTCGCGGTGGAGTCCTGGGTGGCGACGCCGTTGACATCGACTGTGTAGGAGCTGTTTTGGTCTCGGCGGTATGGCAGGGAGACGCCGGGCATGGGTTCGCCGGCTTCGGCCGAGAGCATGGTGAGGGCGAGTCGGACGACGGCCGTGTCGGGGTCGTTGAGGGCTTGGGCGAGCTTGTCGCCGAGCCGGTCGCTGCGCTGCGTGTAGAGCAGGTTGAGGGCCCACCGTCGTCGTTCGGGGTGGTCGTGTTGTGCGAGCCGGTCGAGGACGCCGGTGGGTAGCGGCGGGTCGTCCTCGTAGCGCAGGGCGCGGTAGGCGGCGTCGGCGACGTCTTGGTCTTGGTCGAGCAGGAGGCTGGCGATCAGGGTGAGGTGGCGCGAGGTTTGGTCCCGCCGATCGATGGCGTAGACGGCGGTGGCCCAGAGCGGTCTTTGCTCGGGGTCTTGCAAGATGGCGGCCAGCAGCTGGTCGGTTGCGGCGTCTTCGCCGGCGGAGGCCAGGAGTGTGAGCCACTGTTGCTTTTCGCCGGTCGTCTGGGCTGACTCGAATCGGGGGCGGATTTGCTGCGCGGCCCGGTGGTCGTTGAGGGCGACGAGCGCCGCCAACAGTGCTTTGGGGTCGCCGTTGCCGGCTTGGAGCATGGCGTGCAGCTCGGGGCGTGCGGCGGTGTACTCGATCTCGCCGATGAGCGCGATGGCGCGTTTGCGGATGAAGGCGTCTTCGTCGTTGAGCAGCTCGGACACGGCGCGGCCGACTTGGGTCTTGGAGCGGTTGTCGTCGACCAGCTCTTCGAGGGCGTCGAGGGTGGCGGCGCGCACCTGCCAGCGGTCGTCGCTGAGCATGGGCGTGAGGTGCGGGATCGCGGCGGTGCTTCCGGAGTGGCCGAGCGCGCGGATGGCGGTTCGGCGGAGCTCTTCGCTGGGGCTGTCTAGTAGGTCGGCGAGCGCTTCCAAGTCGGCGTGGCGCATCTTGCTGAGCGCGCCGACGACCAGCACCCGGGTCTCGTCGTCGCCCGTGGCGAGCAGCGTGGTGAACTGCGCGACGATGGCGGATCGCGCGTCGGTTGGCGAGGCGCCCGTCGGCGCGTTGGACGGGTCGAGGGAGACCGAGGACAGGCGCCGGGCTTGCTCGGCGATGGCGACTAAGGCGTCGACGGCCCGGCGCTGGACATAGGGCTGGTCGTCGGTCAGGCACTCGATGAAGAAGCCCAGGGCCTGGGGGTCTTCGGCGGCGGCGAGGATGTCGACCAGGGCGCCGCGCTGCTGGGGATTGCCCCGGGCCATGGTGGCGACGAGGTCGTCGTGGCGGGATAGGAGGTCGGGGCCCGCGGCTTGGCGCCAGCGCAGGCGCGACGCGGCCGCGTCGGCCCACTGCCGTTGCTGGAAGTCGCCGGTCAGGGTCGCGAGCCTGAGGGCGACGGCGGCGCTCTCGCCGAGTGTGGCGAGCTCGGTTTCGAGTTCGGTTTGGCTGTCTGGGTCTTCCGTTTCGAGCAGCCGTTGGACGAGGGCTTCGGCGCGGTCGCGTTGGGCGACCTGGTCGACGATGGCCGCGGGGGTGGGCTGGGGATCGGCCTGGGCGAGGGCGGTCGCGGGGCAGATCGCTAGGCCGGCGACGAACGGGCCGGAGACGAACGGGCCGGCGACGAACGGGCCGGCGACGACCCAGGGTGTCCGCCGTGTTGCGGCGGCCCGTTGCTTGTGTCGGTCCATCTGCGGAGCCCCCCGTGGTGGATGGTCGGCGGCGGCGTGCTTAGCGGTCGGGCGCCTGGGCGGAGGCGTCGTCTGCGGGTTGGGTGGTCGGGGCCGCGAGCGTGGTGCGCCACGCGGCGAGTTGGGCGGCCCGCTGATCGGCGGGCGCAAAGGGGTCGTACGCGAGGGGTTGCGGGGTGCTAAGCAAGATCAGGTCGTGCGCGGCGGCCCGGACGGCGAGGCGGTCGCTGCTCATGGCGTCCAGCAGCACCGGGTGGGCGCGATCGCCCATAGCGAGCAGGGCCTCCCGGGCTTCGCTGCGTCCTTGGTGCTCGGCGGTCGCGAGCTGATCGATCAACGAGCGCATGGTTTCCCGCCAGGGCTCCCCGCGGAGCGGCTCGAGCTGCTCTAGCGTGGCGCGGACCGATTCGATTTGGGGCGTCTGGGCCTCGTTCGGGTCGGTGTCTTCGGGGCGGCTATTGAGGAGTTCGAGGAAGTCGCCGCGGGTTCGGTAGCCGGTGGCTTGGTCGAGGAACCGGCCGTGCTGGTCGAGGAAGATGAAGCTGGGGACGCCGCGGACGGCGAAGCGGGCGGCGAGGGGCTGGTTCTTGTCGATGTCGATCTTGGTCCAGACGAATCGTTTGGAGGCGCGGACGACGGCGGGGTCGGCGAAGGCTTCGGCCTGCATCCGGCGGCACGGCCCGCACCAGTCGGCGGTGAAGTAGAGGACGACGGGTTTGGCTTGCTCGGCCGCGAGGGCGAGCGTGTCTTCGACGTCGCGGAAGGCGATGTAGGGCGGGGGCGCGGGCTGGGCGTGGGCCTGGGCGGCGCCGAGGCAGCCGATGAGGATCAGGGCTAGGGCACGCAGCGGCGCTCGGGTCACGGGTGGGGTCCCGGTGGGGCTCAGTAGGTGAGGGCGTACGCCAAGAGGTTGACGTTGATGGCGCGGGCGGACTTGACCTCGTTGCCGCCGCAGCAGCAGCAGCTGGGCCCGGCGTTGGCTGTGTCGTTGAGGCCGTCGGGCGACCAGACCAGGGCGATGCGGCCGTCGATCTCGAGGCCGTGGAGTTCGGGGAGCTTGTTTTCGCCGCGCTTGTAGAGGCTGGACTCGATGTCGTAGACGGTGTGGAAGACGGGGTGGTCGGCGGTGAGGACGGTGGTCTGGTGCTCCGGGAACATCTGCTTGATTTCTCGTTGTAAGGAGTTGTTCCAGGGTTCGGAGCTGCAGCCGGCGGAGGCGACGACGAAGCCGCCGAGTTCGAGGTAGTCCTTGAGGTAGTTGCGCTGCTCTTCGCTGAGGGAGAAGGCGCCTTCGCCGGTCATGACCGCGAAGGGGTAGTCAAAGAGCTCGGGGGTGTCCATCTTCACCGGCGTGAATCGCGGGTGGGTGTGGATGTTGGTTTCTTTCTGGATCTGGACGAGGAACTCGTCGGAGAAGCAGACGCTGGTCTTGTTCGAGCCGTAGATCAGGTTGGCGGTGTGGACGGCGCCGGGGGCGTCTTGGCGGTTGGCGTCGGCGAGGGTCGTGCGGGCGGGTGAGAGCCAGGCGAGTGCGAGCAGGGCCGCGACGGCGAGGGCGAGCATGGGTCTCATCGGTGACCTCCACATGGGGGTGTTGGGGTTGGCGATCACGGGGTGTCGGCCTCGTCGGCGAGGCGGCGGAAGTAGGCTTCGGCCTCCTCACGATACCGCGAGGGGACGCCGGGCAGAACCCGCTGTATGCCGGTGGCGGCGCGGGTTTGCTGTGGGTTGACTTGCTGTGCGGCGCCGGCGTTGGCGTCGGTGTCGGCGCCCTGGCCGCCTTGGCCCGAGCCGCCGGGGCGTCCGGAGCTGTTTTGTGCGTCGGAGTCTCCCTCTCCGCCGCTGGGGCTTCCGGCGACGACCATGCGGGCCATGGACCCGCCCATGCCGTAGCCCGAGCCGCGGCCGGACCCCATACCGAGGCGTTGGCTGGCGGCGAGCTGGGCGAGCTGCTGGTTCCAGGACTCGCGGGGCAAGCTGAGGCAGCCGTCGAGGTCGGACGCGGCATCCCCGCCCATGTTCTTGCAGTCGCTCAGGAGGGTTTCGAGCTTGTCGGCGGCGTCTTCGGCGGCGATGGCGGCGTAGCGCCCCTCGCCGGCCTCGGCCAAGCGGCTGGCGGACTCTTGGTCGCGCAGGACGCGCAGGCTCTCGATGCGCTCGGCGAGGTCCGCCGCGCCGGCGGACATCCTGGGGAGGATTTCGGCGTGCTCTACGGCGAGCTCGGACAGGCGTGCTTGCGCGGCTTCGAGCTCGTTGCGCAGCTGGTCTTGCTCCTGGGCGAGCTGTGCGGCGCGCAGCTGCTGGGCGGCGTCGAGCTTCTCGACCTTGCGGAACACGGCCATCCGCTGGGCGAGGCTGCGCTGCTCCAGGATGACGTACCGCACGCGTTCGGCCTCGGCCACGAGTTCGCTTGCCGCGCTGAGCCGGTCGAGGTCGTTCTGCACTTGCTCCGTCGGCGACTCGGTCTGATCGCCCCAGGGCTCGCTTGCTTCGAGCATGCGGGTCACAGGCGGGCTCAGCCCTGGGCCTGGCGGGGTGGCCTGTCCGGGCTGGCCCAACGCCTCGGCGAGCTGGCCGGCCACGTCTTGCTGTTGGCGCACGCCTTCGGCGGCGCGGCGCATGTGTTCTTGCACCTCGCGCTCGAAGTCGTAGAGGGCCGCCTGTTGGCTCATCTGCTCCATGGCTTGGGCCAGCGACTCCGCCTGGCTCGCGTATTCCTGGAGTCGCCGGCTGAGCTCGGCGCGGGCCGCTTGTTGTTGGGGGGTTAACGGCTCGCCCGACGCGCGTTGCGCTTCGAGGTCTGCGAGTTCGTCCAGGAGCGATTCGCGCTCCTGGCGGAGCGCTTCGAGGCGCTCGAGCAGGGGGTCGATGCGTTGGCGCACCTCGCGGAGGCCTTCGCGCATGCGGCGGTGCTCGAGCCAGTCTTCGCGGCTCACCACCTGGATGGCGAACACCTCGGTTTCGGCGAAGCGCGGTTGGGTGGGGTGGTTGTCGTAGCCGACGGCGAAGTAGGTGATGACGTCGCCGGCCTGGACGCCGAGGGCTTGGAGGTCGAAGCTCGCGGCGGCGGTCGATCGCGTGCC
>JBCCXV010000026.1:0-14711 GCA_039191195.1 Planctomycetota bacterium | reverse complement strand
GCCGGCGAAGAGGCCCGCCGCCTCGGCGACGAACGCGCCGAAGCCCGGGCCCAAGACGCCGAACGCCTGTGCCTGGCGCTGTCGGCGTCGATCATCGCGCTGGCGTCGTCGGCCATGTTCTTGTCGATCGAGATCATCGAGCTGCCCTGGATGCTGATCATGATCGCCGGGGTCGCCCCCGCGGCGGTGATGAACCGCCTGTCCGACACCGACGAGACCCTGCCCGAGGCGTCACACGAACCGGAGCCCGCCTACGCCCCGGGCGGCGCCATGCCCGCCGCCGCCATCGGCCCGGCCCTGCCCGGCCTGGTGCGCCCGGCCACGGCGACGGCCCCGCACCCGACGCGGAGGCCGCGATGACGGTGCTCACCACCGGCCTCGACCGCGGCCTAGACCGCACCGTGCGCGTCACCGGGCGGTGGAAGCGCGCCGCCGGCCGCTTCGGCGCCCCGCTCCGCCGCGCCGCCGGCGCCGTCGACTTCGTCGCCCGCGGGTCGTACTACGTCTGGCGGAACCGCAAGTACCTCACGCCGATCAAGGTCGCCAACATCGGGCTGGTGAACCTCGAGCTCGCGCTCAAGCGCGAGCGCGTCTTCGGCCTGCCCTACGACGTCAAGATCGAGCCCACGAACATCTGTAACACCCGTTGCCAGTTGTGCCCGACCGGCATCGGCCTCAAGGGCCGCCGCAAGGGGCGCATGGACTTCGAGACCTTCCGCAAGCTGGTCGACGCCTGGAAGTGGCGGCTGTTCAAGGTCGACCTGTCGATGTGGGGCGACCCGCTCGTGGCGCCGGACATCTACAAGATGATCCGCTACACCCACGACCGGGGAATCTGGACGTACATCTCGTCGAACCTGCACGCGTTCAAGATCGAGCGCCGGAAGCAGAAGGACGGCTCGCTCGAAGACAAAGACGACGCCACCAAGATCATCGAGTCGGGCCTGGACATGATGACCTGCTCGCTCCACGGCGCCTCGCAGGACACCTTCCAGATCTACCAGCCCGGCAAGGACTTCGGCAGCACGCTCGACAAGGTGCGCCACCTGGTCGAGACCAAGAAACGCCTGAAGTCGCTCACGCCGGTGATCCAGCTGAACTTCGTGGTGACCAAGCACAACGAGCACGAGATCGACCGCTTCCGCGCGCTGGCCGAGGAGCTCGACTGCCGTCCGGTGTTCTCAACCGCGTCGGTCAACATGCGCTTCCAAGACCGCGACAAGAAGCTCGTGTCGCTCGGCCTATCGCCCGAGCTCAAGGCCAAGAAGGTGCGCGACCACCTCGACGCCTGGCTTCCCCAAGACGACAACTACGTCCTGCCGCAATACCAAGAGATCCGCAAGACCGGCGAGGTCCGCGGCGAACGCTACAACGGCGACAAGCCCATCGCCTGCGACTGGCCCTGGCGACAGACCGTCGTCAACTGGGACGGCCAGGTCGTCACCTGCTGCGGGTCGTTCGAGCCCGAGTTCGACATGGGCAGCGCGTTCGAAACCTCGTTCCGCAAGGTGTGGAACAATGAGAAGTACCGCTCGGCCCGACGGAGCTTCAAAAAGAAGCTCACCGAAGACCAGAAGCAGGACAACCCATGCGCCGAGTGCCCCGGGTTCATGCTCTAAGGCAGGCCGAAACCTCCAGCCGAGAGGTGCGGCCGGTACTGCACGCCCGCGTCGTCGCCAACGCCGGCGGCGGACCCGACAAGACCATCCTCCGCTCGCCGGGCTACGCGCCCGACCGCTACCCGATGGCGGCGGCCTACCTGCACCCGGCCGGCGCCCCGGAACTCCAAGCCCTCCGCGAGCAAGCGCAAGCCCAAGGCTGCCCCTTCCACGCCATCCCCGAACGCGGCCCCCTCGACCCCGTCGCGCTCTGGCGGCTGCTGCGCTTGTGCCAGCGCCAGCGCATCCGCATCTGGCACGCCCACGACTACAAGACCAACCTGCTCGGGCTGATGCTGCGCCGGCTGCACCCGATGACCGTCGTCACCACCATGCACGGGTTCACCGGCGAGTCGGCGCGCGTCCGTCTCTACGACAAGCTCGACCGCGTCACCATCCCGCGCTGCGACGCCGTCGCCGCCGTGAGCGGCAAGCTCTACGAACAAGCGCGGTCGTTCGGCGTCGAGGAAACCAAGCTCGCGCTCATCCCCAACGGCGTCGAGGTGCGGCGCTACGCGCGCGACACGACCCTCGAAGCCGCCAAGCGGTCGCTCGGCACGTCCCGGGACCGGCCTTTGATCGTCGTGCTCGGCCGGCTGAGCCCGGAGAAAGGCCAAGACCGCGCCATCGACACGCTGCAAGGCCTGCACGACGCCGGCGTCGATGCGCAGCTCGTGCTCGTGGGCGACGGCCCTACGCGATCGGAACTCGAAGCCCAAGCCCGACACGCCGGCCTGACCGATCACGTGACCTTCGCCGGCTGGTCGCCGGACCCGCGGCCCTACCTGCAGGCGGCCGACCTGCTGCTGCTGCCGAGCCGGACCGAGGGCCTGCCCAACGCCGTGCTCGAGGCGATGGCGTCGGGCCTAACCGTCGCCGCCGCGCCCGTGGGCGCCGTGCCCGAGGCGCTCGACTACGGCCGGGCGGGCTGCCTGCTCGATGAAGACACGCACACCTGGGCTCGGAAGCTCGCCGGCCTGCTGTCGAGCCCCGGGCGACTGTCCCGCCTCGCCCAGGCCGGTCACGAACGCGCGAAGCGGTTCTACGGCTTCGACCTGCGGATGCGGCGGATGATCGCGCTCTACGACCGGGCGCTGGGCCTGGCCGCCGACGAAACGCCGATCTCCTTCGAGACCGATCAAGCGTCGCCCGAGATCGGCGAAGTCCAGACCCTCCGGCAAGCCGCGTAGGGCCACGACGCCCGCGGGACTGCCGTAGACTCGCGTCCGCATGGATGCGCCGCCTCGTACACCGCTGCACCGGACCGATCGCGTTCGACGACGCGCCGCGGCAAGTGCGCTCTGCTTGGCTTCGTGTTCTTTTGCGCACGCCGATCCGCGGGGCTTGGAGGCCACTGCGCCGGCCCCGGCGGTGGGCGTGGACGACGCCGAGCCTTGGCGCGGGCCGTTCGAAGCGCCCGCGCTGCGCGACCCGTTGCGGCTGACGGCCCCATCGGTGTCGGCCTGGCCCGACGCCCAAACGCCCGGCGGCCGGTGGGTGCGGCTCAAGCACGGCGCCCGGGTCCGCATCGGCGCCTACGGCTACGCGGCCGACCAAGCCGTCCTTCGTCTCACCCCGCCGGCCGAAGCGCCCGAAGGCGTGCTCCGCATCGACGCTTTGCTGCTGGGCGCGCGCCCGCTCCAGAACACCCCCGGCGCCACGGCCGAAGCGGCGGCGCTCACGCTCTCGGCGGCGACCCGCGGGGGCGTGCGACTCGAAACGGCGCTGCTGGAACGCCTGGACGCCCCGCCCGACGCTCCAGAGATCGCGCAAGCCAGCGTCCGGTTCGAGGCCCGGCGTGCGGCGCAGCAGCGGCGGGTCGCGCCCGAGACCACGGCGTCGCTCGAGACCGACGCCCAGCGCGCCCGCAGGCTCGCCGGGCGCGCGGCGATCGACGACGCGTCCAGCCGTCTGGCCATCGAAACGCTCCGCGAAACCGACCCCCGCGCCTTCGCCGACGCGCTGCGGTCAACACAAGACCCCGAGGCCACGGCGATCGCCGAAGCGCCGGCGGACCCGAGCGTGATCGTCCCTCGAACCGACGCGAGCGCGGCGGGCGACCCGGCCCAAGGCGCCGTCGACGCCGAGGTGCTCTCGCCAAGCGTCCTGCCCCGGCGGGGCGCGCTGTTCGTGGGCGGCGGCGACTTCGCCTATCGCATGGGCGACAACGGCGAGCCCGACTCGCTCATGCTCTTTGGCCCGGTGCGCATGGGCTTTGTCGACCCCGCCACGGGCCGCAACGTCACGCTGCAGGCCGAGCGCATGGTCATGTTCCTGCGCAACCGAGACGACGACGGACCGGCCACTGTCACGCCCGGCGACGTGCGCGCCCAAGACCTGGCCGGCGTCTACCTCGAGAACGACGCGATCATCAGCGACGGCCAGATGACCGTGCGGGCCGCCCAGGCCTACTACGACCTGGACGCCGACCGGGCGGTGCTGCTCGACGCCGTCTTGCACACCTGGGAGCCCGACCGCGGCGTGCCGCTGTACCTCCGGGCGGCGGTGCTGCGCCAGGCCTCGGCCGACCGGTTCGTGGCCGACGACGCGCGGCTGACCACGTCGGAGTTCGCGGTGCCGCACGTGTCGATCGGCGCGGGCGAGGTGGAGGTCCGCCGGGCCGAGGTCGCCGGAGGCCCCGGGCTGGAGTTCGAGGCGAGCAACCTCGTCGCACGCCTCGGCGACACGCCGGTGCTCTGGCTGCCCTACGCGGCCGGCCGGGGGCGCGACGTGCCGCTCCGCCGAATCTCGGTCGGCTATTCCAGCGACGACGGCGTCGAGGTCCGCACCCGGTGGGACGCGCTGGGCCTCGTCGGCGCCGCGCCCATCGAAGGCGTCGACGTCGAACTCGACCTCGACTACCGCGGCGAGTCGGGCGTCGGCCTCGGCCACCGCTTCGCCTACGAGCAGGCCCTGGTCCAAGGCGAGTGGGAGTCGTACCTGCTGCCCAGCGACTCGGGCGAGGACGACATCGGCGGCCGGAACGACCTCGACCAAGACGGCTCGACCCGCGGCTTCACGGTTTGGCGCCATCGGCAGGCGCTGCCGGGCGACGTCGACTTCCTGGCCAACGTCGGTTACGCCAGCGACCCGACGTTCCTCGAAGAGTTCTTCTCGACCCGGGCTTATGAAGACGCGCCGTACCAAATCGCCGGGGCGCTGGTCCGCCGGCGGGACACCTGGACGGCGTCGCTCGAGGCGGCCTTCCAGCCCACCGACTTCACCCCGCAGGTCGCGCCGCTGTCGGCGCCGGGCTTCGTGGTCGACCGCTTGCCCGAAGCCACGGTCGCGGCCTTCGCGTTGCCGGGCCTGGAAGACCTGGGCCTCACGCTGCTGAGCGAGGCCCGCATCGGCTACCTCCAGGCGCGCTTCGGCGACGACACGCCGGCCGAGCGCGGCTTCTCGGCCCGGGGCGCGTCCGAGGTCTTCGGCTTCGCCAACCCCAACGCGAGTTTTCGCGAGGCCGCCGACGCCCAGGGCTTCCCGACCCAAGCCGTGGCCCGGCTAGACGTCCGCCAAGAAGTGCGGGCGCCGATCGACCTGGGGCCCGTCGACTTCACGCCCTTCGCCGTCGGCCGGTTCACCGGGTACGACGACGGCTTCGAGCGTTTCAACCAAGGCGCCGACGACGACCCCATCCGCTTCTGGGGTCAGGTGGGCGCCCGGGCCTCGAGCGAGCTCGCGGGCGCGCCCGTGGCCATGCGCGACAAGGTGCTCGACATCGACGGCCTGCGCCACGTCGTGACGCCGGAGGTCTCGGCGTCGCTCGCCGGCGCGACGGTCGACCCCGAAGACCTGCCCGCGTACGACGAAGAGGTCGAGTCGCTGGCCGACGGCGGGACCGTCGCCGTGGGCCTGACCAACACGTGGGAGACCAAGCGCGGCCGGCCCGGCGCCCAGCGCATCGTCGAGTGGCTGATGCTCCGGGTCCAGGCCGTCGTGCAGAGCGAAGACGCGCCCGACGGCGCCGACGCCCCGGTCGGCCGGTTCGTCGACTACCGCCCGGAGCTGGCCCGCGGGGACGACCACCTCCAGGCCGAGGGCCGCTGGGCCGTGACCCAGTCGCTGGGCGTGTCGGGCGACGCGACCCAGAGCCTGGTGACCGGCGAACTCGAACGCTGGCGCGTCGGCATGCAGCTCGACCACGGCAACCGCCTGCGGGCCGGGCTCGACTACACCGAGCTCGACGAACTCGACGCCCAGCTGCTGACCTACGGCGGGTCGTACCAACTCACCGACAAGTACCGGGTGATCGGCCGGCAACGCCTGGACTTCTCGGCGAACGAGTCGCGCAACCTGACCGTCACGCTCGAGCGCAAGCTCCCCCGCTGGCGGCTGCAGCTGACCGCCGGCTTCGACCAGCTGGACGACGAGCAGACCGTCGGGCTGGTGCTGATCCCCGACGGGCTGCGGGGCGGGGTGGGCAACCCGAACCTGCTGGGCTCGCGGTAGCGGCCGCACGACCCGCCGCGAAGCCAGGACCCATCCTCTCCGGGGCGCGCCCTGGGGCGTTTTCCGGGGCGTCTGCCGGGGCCGGGCCGGGAGCCCCGATATACTCGCCGACCCTCCCCGCGGAGAGCCGCCGTGCTCCGATGGTTTCGCAAGAACAACAAGATCATCCTGTTCACCGGGATGATCCTCCTGATGATCGCCTTCCTGCTGCAGCCGGTGATGTCGCTGTTCCTGCCGGACCCGACGAAGGCCACGGTCTACGACACGCCCGACGGGCGGCTCACGGTGCAAGACCTGCAGCGGGCCGACGTCGAGCTCAAGGTCTTGGCCGACCTGGGCCTGGGTCCGATCTGGCCTTCGCGCGGGGACGACAACACCCGGGCCTGGATGCTCGCGACCCGGGCGGCCGAAGACGCCGGCCTCTACGCCGGCCCCAGCTCGGTGCGGATGCTCAAGGACGCGCTGGGGGCCCAGGCGCTGGTGCTGGGGCGGATCGCGGCCCGGCTGAAGGTGACCCCGGAGTTCATCGACGCGGCCCTGGCCAAGTTCTTAGCCGTCGAGCAGTACATGGCGCTCGCCGAGGGCGCCGCGTTCGAACGGCAAACCGGCGTCGACGCGCCGGCTGGCGTAAGGGCGCGAGCCCGCATGAACACCTTCCTCACGCTGTACGGCTTCGCCGACCCGCAGTGGTTGCATGCCGATCGGCGGGTGTCGCCGGCGTCGATGCGGGCGCTGTTCCAAGACCAGTACGCCTCGGTCGACGGCGCCGTCGCCGTGATCCCGGCCGCGGCCGTGCCCCTGGCCGAAGAGCCGAGCGCCGAGATGCTGCAAGGCCTCTTCGACGCCCACCGCGACCAACCCGAAGGCGTGTCCGAGCCCTACGGCTTCGGCTACCTCCAACCGGCCCGGGTGCGGTACGAGGCGCTACGGCTGGACGTCGACGCCGTGGCCGCCGCCCTGCGGCGCACGCTCCGCCAGCACGAGATCGACGCCTATCTCCGCGGCGACGGCGCCGAAGACCCCGAGGCCCAAGAGATCGTCCAGGCGTCGCGCGTGACCGAAGGCGAGGGCTTCAGGGTCGGCCCCCAAGCCCGTCAAGACCTCGTCCAACACTTGGCGCAGCTCCGGGCGCCAGACCTGGCCCGCGAGATGATCCGGGCTGTATCCCTCGAACTGGAAGACGACCTCCGCAATGTCCGCAGGAGCAACGGCTACCGCATCACCGAGGGCTTCACGCCGGCGCCCCTGGCCGACGTGGCCGAGCGCGTGGCCCAGCGTTTCGCCGAGCGCATGGGGGACGACCGGCCCATCGCCTTCCGCTTCATCGATGCCACCGGGCAAGCTTCGGTGCTCGACGACGTGGCCGCGCGGGTCGACTTCGCCGGCGCACGCCTCGACAACGACCGTCGCCTGACCCTTGAGCAGTACCTCGAGAGCCTCCGGGAACTGAAAGCACCCGGGCCCTTTCCGGCGACGCTGAGGCGGTCGCAGGCCAAGGTCGCCTCCCCGGCCATGGTGGTGCCCAGCGAGGAAGACGGCTCGGCCCAGGCCTACCTCGTGCTGCGGGTCACCAAGGCCAACCCGCCGGTCGTGCCCGAAGCGCTCGAAGAAGTGCGGGAGCAGGTCGTGAACGACGCGCGGACTCAACTGCGCTACGAAGCGCTCGCCGATGACGCCCAAACGTGGGTCGAGCGTGCCGCCGAGACCGACCTGCAAGACCTCGTCTCGGCCTCGGGCCCGGGCGCCGAGTTCGCCTGGCTAGAGGGATCGGTGCAGCGGTCGGTGGTGTTGGCCGGCGAAGCCCGCCCGGGCGCCCTGCCGCTGGTCGGCGAGGACGCCGCGCTGCTCGACGCGATCTTCGCCCGCGCCCAAGAGATCGGGGTGAACGTCGCCTCGGCCGACCTGACGCAACGCCTGGTGGCCTACCCCTCGCCCGACCTCAAGGCGCTGGTGATCTTCCGGCTGCACGACTACGACCCGCTGACCCGCGCGGCCTTCGCCGAGCGGGCCGCGACCGGCGGCGCGCTCGACGCCTCGCTGCTGCTGGAGCCGCGCACGCCCCGGGACGACCGCCCGCGCTCGTTGGCGAACCTCGAGGCCCGGGTGGGCGCGGTCGAACCCGACGCCGAAGAAGAGGCCGCCGAAGGCGAGCCCTCCGACGCCGGGTGAAGCGGGCCCGATCAGCCGACCGAGGCGCCCGGGGCGATCTCGGCCATCGGGGTGACCAGGGTCAGGGCCTTGGCCCCGCCGTCTTCGGCGTCGATCGAGGCCGCCAGGAGCATCCCGTTGCTCTCTTGTCCCCGTATGCTGCGGGGGGCCAAGTTGGCCACCACGACGATCTGCTTGCCGACCAGGTCGTCGGGGTCGTAGGCGCCGCGGATGCCGGCGCAGATCTGCCGGCGTTCTTCGCCGAGGTCGACCTGGAGCTTGAGCAGCCGGTCGGCGTTGGGGTGGGCTTCGGCCTCGACAATCGTGGCGACCCGGAGGTCCAGCTTGACGAAGTCGTCGAACGTGATCGTGTCTTTGAACGCCATGGCGGGGAGCCTTGCAAGGGGGTGCGTGCGGAACGCGCGGCGCGGTCGCCGCGCTACAGCGGGCGGGAACCATAGCCGATGGGGGGCCGAGTGAGCGTCCGCACCCCGCGCAAACGCCGTCGATCCAAGCCCGGGGCCGACGTGCGCCCGCGCCTCGCCCGGGCCGGCGGAAAGCGCCGCAAGCCCCGCCGGTGGAGGCGGATCTCGATCTGGCTGGCGGCGCTGTTCTGCGCCAGCGTCGCCCTGGGGTACTGGGCCAGCCGCCCGGCCCGCGTCGCGCGCTGGGTCGCCTCGATCGCGACCGAGTGCTCCGGGCTCGACGTCTCGGCCGACCGCGTGCTGTGGCTGCCCGGCGGGAAGGTGCGCATCGAAAACCTGGTCGGGCGCGTGCCCGGCCTCGAAGGGCCGTGGGGCCAGCTGTCGTCGGTCGCGGCCGTCGAACTCGACGTCGACCTCGGCTCGGGCCTGCGCGGCGACGGCGTCGTGACCGGGATCGAGCTCTACGAACCGCAGATTGTGATCGCGCGCGAGCCCGAGTCCGGGCGCTACAACGTCGAGGCCTACACCCCGCCCAGCCAAGGCGAGGGGCCCACGCGCCCCGCCCCGCCGATCCGCGTGCGCGACGGGCGGCTCGTGCTCGCCCTGGCCCAGCCCGACGGCGTGACCACGCGCCTGACCCTGGCCGTCGACGGCAGCATCGAGCCCGACCCCAACCAGGCCCTGGGCCAACGCCTCGACCTGATCGTGCAACGCGCCGGCGACAACGGCTTGCCCGGGCGCGGCCCCGCCGGACGCGGACCGGTGCGCGTGCAAGGCCGTATCGCGCCCGACGGGGTGCTGAGCCTCGAGATCGACCGGCTGCAGTTCGACGACGCCCTGGCCGTCTACCTGCCGCCCGAGCCGGCGATGCTGCTGCGCCGAGCCAAACCCGAGGGCCTGCTGCGCGACGTGCGCGCCGTATTCGACCCCAACCGAGACGACCCCGCCGAGCGCCTGCGCGACCTGCGCGTCGTGCTCGACAACGTCCGGCTGGGCCCGCGGGCGCCGCTGCCGCAGCTCACGACCGACGACGGACGCATCGCCGGGCTCGACGGCGCCGTGCGCTGGACCCCCGGCCGGGTTCACTTCGACGGCCTCGCCGGCGAGCTGCTGGGCCTCGACTTCCATGCCGTCGGCGAAACCGCGATCGACGGGTCGGACTTCGACCTCAAGCTGACCGTCGGCCCGTGCGTGGTCCCCGAGCTCTTGACCACGGCCGTGAGCATGGCCGCCGACGAGATCGCCACGGTTTGGCGGCTGCGGGGCGCTTCGCGCAGCGCGCTGACCGACGCCGCGGCGGTGCTCGACGCCGTGCGTCCCTCGGGCCTGGCCCGAGCCGATGTCGCGCTGCGCCGCACCAACCCCAACGACCCGCCAACCTACGAGGTGCGCGTGGAGCTGCTCGACGCGTCGTTCGCGTACGAAGAGTTCCGCTACCCGGTGCAGAGCGCCACGGGCCTGATCGTCGTCGCCGACGGGCTGCTCGAGCTGCGCGACATCCGCGGGGTCGGGCCCGAGGGCGGCGCGTTCCACGTCCGCGGCAGGGTCGACCTCGACCGCGACAACGGCGTGCTCGACGTGCGTGTCAACGCCGACGCCGTGCCCGTGGACGCCACGCTCCTGCGGGTGTTGCCCGTCGACGTGAAGGAGGTGATCGACCGGCTGATCCATCAGGAATCGGCCCGCCGGCTCGGGCGCGCCGGGGTGGTCACGCTGTCCGACACGACCCGCCGATCGCCCTGGCTGCTGCGCACCGGCTGGTTCGAGTCCGACCCGCAAGACGGCGCCCGCCCCGAACGCCCGCCGACGCGCGGCGAGGCGCCCGCGCCCCCGCCCTTCACCCTGGGCGGCCACGCCGAGTTCTCCGGCTGGTGGCGCCGCGCCGAAGGCGACCGGGTCCTGGGCACGGTCACCGTGCGGCCCGGCGTCGGCCCGGGCGAAACCGAGCCCGCGCTCGGCGTCGTCTACCGCGACATGCCCTACCCCCTCACCCTGACCGGGGGAGAGGTCGTGGTCGACGACGACGGCGTCACCGTGCAAGGGCTTGAGGCCCACGGCCCCACCGGCGCCACCGCGCGCTTCGACGGGCGCGTCGCGTTCTCCGCCACGACCGCGGGAGAAGTCGAACCCGGCGTGCGCATCGAAGGCGTCGAGGCGCCGATCGACGAGGTCTTCATCGCCGCGCTTCCCGACAACGCGCAAGACGCCGTGCACGCGCTGGGGTTGCAGGGCCTGCTCAAGGCCTCGGGCCTTTACGACCGCGCCGCGGGGCGTGTACGCGTCGAGGGTGAGACGACCGGAGCCTCGCTCGCACCGCCGGGCCTGCCCTGGACGCTCACCGGCGTCGACGCCGGCCTGTCATTCTCGTGGACCGACGCCGAATCGGGCGATGCGGAGGCCGATTGGGGTTTACGCGTCGCGCCACGAACGCTGCGCGTCGAACGCGGCGACGAGGCCGTGACCCTCGAAGTCGAACGCGGCGCGCTCGACGTGAGCGATTCCGGCGTCGACGTGGTCGACCTGCTCGCCAACCACCCGACCGGAACCGCCACGGCCGACGGCTCGATCGGGGGCCCCGGGGCCAGCACCAACCTCTTGCTGGCGGCCCAAGGCTCGCAACGCGGCGCGCTGTCGCGCGCCATGCTGCCCGAGGCGGTGACGACCGCGCTCGACCAGCGCCAAGCCGACGCGGCCTGGTCGATCGAGTCGGTCCGGCTGATCGAGACCACGATCGAGGACGAACCGGGCTACCGGCTGCTGGGCGACCTCCGGGTGCGCGACGGCGCCGGCCAACTTGGCCTGCCCATCGATCAGCTCGACGCGCACGCGACCTTCAATCTGGGCTGGACCAACGCCGGCGAGGAAGCCCTGCCGGCCCTGCGCTTCGACGTGCGATCGCTCACCGCGCGGGTCGCCGGCCGATCGGTCGACGCGCTGACGGCCACGCTGACCAACCGGCAAGACCGCGGCGTGGTCGCCGTCGAAGGCCTCCTCGGGCAGGTCGGGGGCGGGCTGCTTACATGCCCCGAAGGCTGGGCGCAGCTCACAGATGGCGGCGCGTACCGCCTCCGGGCCCGGCTGTCCGAAGCACGGCTGGACGCGATCCTGATCGACACCGACGAGCCGACACCCGACGGCGCCAACGCCCCGCCCGGCGCCGGCCACGCCGACGCGCGCCGCGACCCCGATCAGGGCCTGGTGACGGCGCGCATCGACCTGGCCGGCCAGTTCGACAAACAGGACTCGCTGCACGGCCGGGCCAAGGTCGGACTCCGCAACGCCAGCCTCTACAACCAGCCCCTGGCTCTGGGGCTGCTGCAGAACGTCAACCTGATCTTCACGCTCGAGTCCAAGCCGTTCGACCGCGGGCGCGCCACCATCGTGTTGCAAGGACGAACGGCGTGGATCGAGGAGGTGCTGCTGGAGTCCGACACCTTCGCCCTAGTCGGCGCCGGCGATCTGGACGTGCCCACGGGCCGGGTCCGGCTCGACATGCAGGCCGTACCGCAGCAGGGGCTCCCGCCGGTGCTGTCGGGGCTCGACCCGATCCTGCAGGGCCTCCGCCGGCAAGTCGCCGTAATCCGCGTGCGGGGCCCGTTGGACGACCCGGCGTTCGCCGTCACCCCACCCGGGGTCGCATGGCTGTCCGACGCGTGGGACTCGTTCTTTCGTTCTTCGGATATCGAGATCGAATAGGCGAGGTCTTTCGTCCGCCGCACGGCCTTAAGACTCCGCCGATACACCGCGCCCGTCGCCTTGCGCAGCGAGCGACAACCAGTCGACGTCGGCCATCACGCGTAGCTGCGGGTCGTCGTCTTCGATCGACGCCAGCGGGGCCGGCGCCGGGTCAAGCCGGGGTGTGACCGCCAGTACCGGCGCCCCGGCGAGGCGTTCGAGCCACGCGGCGTTGTCTTCGAGGCTGGGGTCTTCGGCTCGGGCGGCTTCGCCCTGGGGCATGGCGTGCACGACGACGCCCAGCACGGGCACGCCGGCGCCGCGCAGGCGGCCCACGGTCAGGGCCGTGTGGTTGAGCGTGCCCAGACTCGGCCGGGCCACGACGACCGCGGGCCAGCCGAGTCGCGCCGCCAGGTCGAGCGCGGTGATCGGCGGGGTGCGCGTGTCCCCAGGGTCGATCGGCACGAGCACGCCGCCCACGCCTTCGGCGACCACGAAGTCGGCGGACGCCTGAAGTTGCGACAGCGCACCCGACAGGCGATCCCAGCCGTCGCCGAAGCCGCCGAGACGCTGCGCCGCGACCGCCGGCGCCAACGGCAACTCGTACCTCAGCGGGCAGACGACTTCGTGGGGCAGATCGGTCCCGCTGTGGATGCGCAGGGCCTCGGCGTCCTGGTTGCTCCAGCCCCCATCGACCCAGTCGCACCCGGTCGCGGCCGGCTTGAAGGGCGCCAATCGAAGCCCGGGGTGCTGGCGGCGCAAGGCCCCGAGCACCAGGCACGACACCCGGGTCTTGCCCACGCCGGTATCGGTGCCCAAGACCCACAGGCCGGGCTTGGTTGCCGGAGCGATCGCGTCCATGGCCGAACCATACCGCCGGTCATTTCCCACGGCCGCGCAAGCGTTACGACCGGACCTCCCTGCCGCGAGATGGGCTGACGGACCTTGCGATGGCCCGGCGTGAATCGTTCGCTGTACATGGCCGACCGCCGCCGGCGACGGGCCACGCAGGGAGGAACGCGCATGGTGGGTCCGGTTAGCGGGGCGAGCATCGGCGTCTACACGGCCACCGAGGTGCGTCGCCACAACCTCACGGCCGCGGCGCCGGCGGGCGTCAAGCAAATCCGCGCGGCCGACGCGCCGGCCGGCCTCATCGCCAGCGAAGCGCTGCGCGCCGCCCTGACCGCGATCGAGGCCGAGCAGCGCACCGTCTCCCGGGCCGGCATGGCGGCGAACGTCGCCGACGGCACGCTGTCGGAAGTGTCCGGCCTCGTCCGCGACGCCCGGGCTGCCGACGTGGCGCTGGCCAACTCCGCCGGCTTCGGCGCCGCCGAGCGTGCGGCGATGGAGATGCAACGGCGCGACGCCGTACAGGCCGCCGACCGCTTGGTGCGCAACGCCGAGTTCGCCGGCAACCGGCTCTTCGACGGAACGGCATCGCTGCGCGCGGGCGACGCGACGCTCGACCTGCCCGAGATCGACACGTCCACGGCGACGGTCGGAACCATCGCGACCACCCGGGGCGAGATCGGCGCCTTCCAGCAGAGCGTGGCGGCGCGCGGGCGCGTGCTCGAGACCGCGGCGATCAACACCGTGGCCGCCGAGGCGAGCGTGCGCGACCGCGTGGGCGTCGTGCCGGGGCTCTACCCCGACCCCTCGGCCGGCCCCGTCGACAAGGCCTTGGCGGCGCGCACCGCCCTGGCCCAACGGGCGCAACTACTCGACCTCATGGCCTGAGGCGAGTCCGATAACGCCGGCGCCGGCCAAGCCCCGCTGCCGCCGTAGTCGATCCCTAGGACAGCCGCGGCGCGTGTCGCCGTGCCCGTCCCCCCGCCCGCGAGGCCCGCCATGGTCACCCAAGCCGAACTCGACCGACTCGAAGCCGATCTCACGGCCGTGCGCGCCCAAATGGGCGTGGATCGCGAAGACGCCCTGCGGCGCGTGGGCGAGCTGCAAGACCACGCCGCCGAGCTCCGGGAGCGGGCCGTCACCAGCGGCAGCCCTTACGAGCCGGCCGTCGCTTGCGTGCACGAACTGTTGGGATCGCTCCGCCGCGGGTTGGAAGTGACGGGCGAGCTACGGCGTATGGCCGCCTGAATCGTCCGGGGCAGGAGGCGACTCCGACGCCTCGAGCCTCCCCTCGCGCAGGGCCTCGGGGTCGGGCGACCGCACCACAAACCCGGTAGGGGCGAGAACGTCGCGCACAAACGCGGCCGGCAGCGCGCTATCCTGAGCGACGTCGCCGGGCTCAAACGCCACGGTGAGCTGGCCGCCGGCGATGGCTTCGAGCACACGCCGAAACTGCGCTTGAGAGAGCTCGACGCCGCCGGGCAGCACAACACGACGATCGTCG
>JBCCXV010000025.1:0-14854 GCA_039191195.1 Planctomycetota bacterium | reverse complement strand
CTTGACGTCGATGATGTGGATCTTGTTGCGCTTGCCGAAGATGTACGGGGACATCTTCGGGTTCCAGTGGGTCGCGCGGTGTCCGAAGTGGATGCCGGCGTCGACGAGGTCTTTAACAAGCGAGGCCATCGAAAAGCAACTCCCAGCGGGGCCGACGGCGTGGACGGTGCGGTTCCGTCGTGGCCGAGGGTGGCTCCCGAATCTCGTCCGATCGCCGGGCGTCCGGTCGGTCGGTCGTTCGAACGCTCGCCTCGGGTGGTGGTACGCGAGCGGGCCTGGTGGCCCGCCGGGTGACCGGCCGGGAAGAGCGACGCGGAGCCGATCGGACCTGACCGACCGACACCCAGACCGCCTGAGTCTACGCTCCGGGGGCCCGATTGCGAACGCGCGAGTGTATCGGCGGCGATAGGCCGCCGCAAGCGGTTGGCGGGGTTGGGTTTTGGTGTTTTGTGGGGCGCCGGTGCGTTTGGCGGTGTGCTGGTACGGCTAGCCGGCGGCGGGGGGTGGGGCGCCGTTGGCCGGGACGCCGTTGGGGCTTTGGGAGACGCCGTTAGACCGTGGCGGGGTCCTTCGGGGGTCTTCTTCGGCTGCTTGGGGGCCTGCGGGGTCTTGGGCGGCGTTGTTTGGGGTCTCGGGGCCGGCGGCGGCGTCGGGGGCTGGGTCGCTGGGCATGGCGTCGGTGAAGGGGGTCTGCCCGGGCTGCACGGCGGGCTCGGCGTCGCGGATCATTTTGTTTTCGCGCGACTTGATGACGAGGCTGTACTTGTAGCCGCCGACCATCATGATGAGGAAGAGCATGCCGAAGGCGAGCAGGAGGTAGCGCCAGGGGAGGTTGACGGCCAGGAGGGTGACGCCGATGGCGGCGAAGAAGGTGGCCAGGCCGTACATGACGAGGACCGACTGGACGACGCTGAGGCCGGAGCGCCGGAGCATGTGGTGCAGGTGCATGGCGTCGGGGGCGAAGATGGGCTGGCCCGAGAGCTTTCGGCGGACGATGGCGAGGGAGGCATCGCTGATGGGCAAGAGGAAGATGATCAGGCAGGCGGTGACGTACTTGAGGGGCTGGGGTCCTGCGTCGTTGGCGAACAGCAATAGGTTGGCGATGCAGAG
The DNA here is from genome assembly GCA_039191195.1 of Planctomycetota bacterium. Taxonomy (GTDB): domain Bacteria; phylum Planctomycetota; class Phycisphaerae; order Phycisphaerales; family Phycisphaeraceae; genus JBCCBV01. The sequence goes on along the minus strand of JBCCXV010000025.1, from coordinate 13,744 downwards.
GAATCCGAGCAGGAGGGAGCCGGCGTCGCCCATAAAGATGGACGCGGGCCTGAAGTTGTAGGGCAGGAATCCGATGACGGCGCCGATGCAGGCGAGGGCCATGACGATGCGGGCGGCGTGGACGTCGATGGGTGCGTCGGAGCGTCCGGCGACGATGGCGGCGCAGATGAGGAATCCGACGCAGGCGATGCCGACGACGCCGGAAGACAGGCCGTCGAGCCCGTCGATGAGGTTGACGGCGTTGCAGCCTCCGACGACGAGCATGCCGATGAGCAGGGCGCCGGGCCAGTAGATGGCCCACTCTGGCGCGTTCATGATGCCGACGTTCTCGTAGGCGCTCTTGATGATGTTGAGGCCGACGTCCTGAGAGGCGAGTGCGGCGGCGGCCATGAGTTGCCCGCCGATTTTGACGCGTGCTGCGATGCCGTAGACGTCGTCGATGAGGCCGGTGAGGGTGATGGCGGCGGCGCCGAGGACGATGCTCATGGGGAAGGCGACGGCGGGGGAGCCGAACCCGACGTAGGCGGCCAGGACGCCGGCGAGCCACCCGAAGAAGATGGCGACGCCGCCGAGGTAGGCGACGGGCAGGGCGTGGTTTTTGCGTCGGGCGTCGGGGAGGTCGACGACGCCGTTGCGGAGGGCCAGTCGTCGCATGACGGGGGTGAGGACCAGGGCGGCGAGGAAGGCGATGCCGGCGACGGCGAGGTAGCTGTCGACGACGGTGGTCTGGACCGGCGTGGCCTGGGCGACGCTGCTCGGGATGGCGTAGCCGTCGTTCATCGCGTGGAGGGGTCCTGGGGTGGCGCCAGGGCGTTGATCTGGAGTCGGATCAGGCGGTCGATGGTGTCTTGTAGCGGGGTTGCGGGGTCGAAGCCTATGAGCTGGCGCGCGCGGGCGAGGTCGGGCATGCGGCTGGGGGTGTCTTCGAAGCCCTCGCCGTAGACGGCCTCGTAGGGCACGCGGCGGACGCCGGCGGGGGGCGCGCCGGCGGCTTGTGCGCGGCGGAGGATGAGGTTGGCCAGGTCGTCGATGGTGATGGGCTGGTCGGAGCCGAGGTTGACGGCAAGCCCGGCGGCCTCGGGGCAGGCCAGGAGCTTGGGCAGGGCGGCGACGATGTCGGACACGTCGCAGAACGTGCGGGACTGCTGGCCATTGCCGTAGACCTCGAGCGGTCGGCCGGCGGTAGCGCGGGCGACGAAGCGCGGGGTGACCATGCCGTAGGCGCCGACTTGTCGCGGGCCGATGACGTTGAAGAAGCGGACGGCGACGACGGGTAGCCCGCGTTGCCGGCCGAGGGCGACGGCGGCGTGTTCGGCCAGGGCCTTGGACATGCCGTAGGCCCACCGCGAGGCGCTGGTGGGTCCGAAGAGCAGGTCTCCGTCTTCGCGTAGGGGCAGTTGTGTGGAGCGGCCGTAGACCTCGGAGGTGGAGGCGAACAGGACGCGGGGTGGGGTGGGGGCGTTGGCGCAGGCGTGGAGTACGCGTGCGGTGTCGCCGAGGTTGTTCTCGATCATGGCGGCGGGGTCGTCGACGACGCGTTTGACGCCGACGGTGGCGGCGAGGTGGTAGACCTCGTCGACGCCGGTGAGGAATCCTGGCTGGTCGAGGGTTTGGCCGGCGTCGGCGTGGATCCAGTGCCAGTCGGCTTGGGCGGCGTCGAGGGCTTGGAGGTTTTCGCGCCGGCCGGTGGAGAGGTCGTCGACGACGATGACGCGGCGCCCGGTGTTGGCCAGGTGCTCTGCGAGGTGGGAGCCGATGAATCCGGCGCCTCCGGTGACGACGGAGTTGGTGGGCATGGGGGTTCCCGCGGCGCCGGGGCGGTGCGGTTAGTGGACGTCGGTGTCGCCGTTGCGGTCGGGCAGGTCGTCGTCGTCCCAGAATCCGGAGCCCTCGGCGCCGGTGCGTCCGCCGCGGCCGGGGTCGAAGTCGGTGTCGGAACCGATGGAGGGCCCGGGGTCGGGGTCGAGGCCGTCGATGTCGGCGAGTCCGGCGAGGGCTTCGGTCTCGCTGATGTCTTCGCCGTTGCCGGAGGGCGTTGGCGTGGGGGTGGTGGTGGCGATTGCGGCGGCGGCCATGGCCGAACCGGCCCCGACGGGCTGGGGTTCGGCGATCTTGCCCATGCGTCCGCCGGGCTTTGCGGTGCGTCGTTTGGGGGTGTCGCGGTTGCGGTCGTCGTCGCGTCGGGTGTAGGCGTAGAACTGTTCGTAGTTCTGTCGGAAGTACCCGCCGGCGGCGGAGCGTACGCCGTTGAGGATGACGCCGAGGAGGTCGGCGCGGTTGCCGTCGAGCTGCCCGATCATGCGACCGAGCATGCCGCGTTTGTCTTCTCCGGCGCGGACGACGATGGCCAGGGCGTCGACCTGCTTGACCAGGAGCCTGGCCTCGGCGGTGAGTAGCGCGGGGGAGGTGTCGATGACGACGAGGTCGTATTCGGTTTCGAGGCGTCCGAGTAGGGTGCGGAAGCCGGGGCCTTCGAGCATCTCGGCGCGGGCGCCGGTGAGGTCTCCGGCGGGGATGACGGCGACGGAGACGCCGTCGAGGACGTGGGTGGCGTCGTCGACGCTGGCGCGCCCTTCGAGGACGTCGATGAGCCCGGGGGACTCGGGGAGGCCGATGAGGCCGGCCATGCGTGGCCTGCGGAAGTTGGCTTCGACGAGCGCGACGCGTCGGCCGTTGTAGGCGAGGCTCATGGCGAGGTTTTGGGCGACGGTGGTGGCGCCGGAGGCGGGCTGGGGGGAGCAGACGGCGAGGGTCTTGTAGCCGCGTCGGTCCATCTTGGCCATGAGGGCGGTGCGGGTCTGGCGGAAGGATTCGGCGAGGAGGCCGGCGGGGTCGCGTTCGACGACGCGGTCGATCTCGCCCTCGCCGGAGGGGTCTTCGTCGGCGTTGGGGATGACGCCCAGGAGGTTGGCGTCGGGGACCATCTTGACCTCGGCGGGGCTGGAGATGCGCTGGTCCAGGAGTTCGCGTAGGAAGGTGAGGCCGGCGGTGAATCCGGCGAAGAGGAACAGCGGGCCGGCGAGGGTGAAGACGAGGCCGGGGCTGGTGCGTTCGGCGGTTTCGGCGGGGCTGGTGACGGTGACGTTGCGCTTGGGCTGTTGGAGTCGCTCGGAGCCGCGTTCTTTGGCGGCGCGGACGTCGGCGAGATTCTTCTGGGCTTCGGCGCGAGCGAGTTCGAGGCCGTCGAGCTCTTTGACTCGCGTCTCGTAGTCGGTGAGTTGCCGGCGTAGGTCTTCCTGGCGGTTGGTGAGTTCCTGGACCTGGAGGGAGAAGCGTGCGACGGCGCTCTTCTGGGCTTCGAGCATGCCCTGCTGCTCTTTCTCGTACATGTCGAGGATGGTGTCTTCGCGGACTTTCTCGACGGCGGCGATCTGGTCTCGATAGCTCTTGATGGCGGAGTGGTTCTCGCCGACGCGGGCGAGCAGGGACTCGATCTGGGTCTTGAGGGCGCGGACCTGGGAGTCGAGGTTCTGGATGCCGGGGTCTTGGCGGTACTCGAAGCGTTTGTCGGGCCCTGGCGTTCCGAGGCCGGCGGCGAACTTGTCGGCGAGGGACTGGGCGGCCTCTTCGGAGGAGGTGAGCGCTGCTCTGTAGTCGGCGAGGTCTTCGGATACCTGTTGGAGCTCGATGCCGGCCTCGGTGAGCCGGCTGTCTTGCCCGCGGATGTTGTGCTGCTGGATGAAGCGTGTGAGTTCGAGCTCGGCGGCGCGTTGGGCGTCGACGGCGTTGGCGATGGAGTTGTCGAAGCTTCGCAGTTGGATGCGGGTCTGTTCGGTGTCTGCCGTGATGCGCTGTGTGCGGTAGATTTCGAGGAAGCGTGAGAGGATGAGCTGTGCGTCTTTGGGGTTGCGCGTGGTGGCGGAGACGCGGATGATGGCGGACTTGCGTTCGATGCCGACGGAGATGACGTTCTCGCGGAGGTCTTTGGCGGCGGCTTCGGGGACGCCGTTGAACTGCTCGTACCAGCCGGTGGAGCGTACGTTGCGGTCTTGGACGACGTCGAGGCTCAGGGCCTCGCTTTCGAGGATGTTCTTCTCGATGGCGGTCAGGCCCTCGACGTCTTCGTCCTGGCTCTTGACGATGGTGTTGTCGATCTCGCGTGTGTCGTCGTTGGCGAGGATGGCGAGTTGGGAGCCGGAGGTGTAGCCGGGGTCTTTGATGAGGAGGATGACGAAGGAGGCGGCGCCGGCGAAGAAGCCGATGGCGGCGGCGAGGACCAGGAGCTTGAGGTTGGCCCTGATCAGCTTGATGGGGTCGACGGGCTTGAACTTGCCCTGGGCGGCGGCTTGCGTGGGTCCGGCGGAGGGCCCCAGGGACGGGATGGAAGACAGGGGGTTGGCGGTCATGTCGGGGCGGTCCGGGATCGGGGAACTGCGGTGAGGAGCCGGGTCGTCCGCGTGGGGCTTGGCCGGGGCGGTTATCGGAGCTCGACGGCGCGGAGCAGGCGTGCGGCCTCTTGCGCTTTGTCTTCATCGCCTTGCTGGGTGGCGATCTTTTCTGCTTCGGTCAAAACGGGGAGCGCGTCGCGGTCGCGTCCGGCACGCAGGTAGGCGTCTCCGAGGCGGATGAGGGAGTCGACGTTGCCGCCGTCGATGCGTTCGCGCCATCGGGCCTGGGCTTTTTCGAGTGCGTCGATGGCGCCGGAGAGGTTGCCGTTGGCCATGCGTGCGGCGCCGAGGGTGTCGAGGATTTCTGGGGTGAAGGGCCGTGCGGCGGCGGCCTGTTCGGCGAGCTGTAGCGCCTCCTGGGGTCTGTTGAGGTCTACGAGGAGGTAGGCGAGGTTGTTCACGGCGCCGATGTCGTTGGCGTCTTCTTCGAGGATGGCGCGGTAGACGGCGACGGCGTCTTCGGTGCGGTCGAGGGCGGTGAGTTGGATGGCGCGTGTGCCCATGAGCATGCGCCGGACCTGGGCGGGGAGGTTGGGGACTTCGAGGCCGCGGTCGGCGAGGGCGAGGGCCTCGGCGGGGTCGTCGGTCATGGCGGCGGCTTCGAGGAGGATGACGGGCTTGAGCGCCTCGGAGGCGGCGGGGATGGTGAGGTCTGCGGCGGCGGTGGCGCCGAGCATGCCGGTGGCGCTGCGGAGCACGTCACGGCGTTGGCGGTCGTAGGGCGCGATGCGGCGCATGGCGTCGGTCATGAGGTTGCGCCCCTGTTCGGTTCGGTCCATGCCGAACAGGGCCCAGGCGCGGAGGGCTTGGATCATGGGGGCGGTGTTGACGACGTCGGGGTGCTCGGCGAGGAAGGCGTCGGCGCGGGCGTAATCCTCTTGTTCGAGCAAGAGCTTGGCGACGGCGCCGACGGTGTCGGGCACGGCGCGGATTTCGACGGCCTTCTCGAAGAGGCGCAGGGCGTTGCGGGCGTCGCCGACCTGCTTGGCGAGTTGGCCTGCTTGGATGGGCCAGAGGGGGTTTTCGGGGTCGTTTTGGCCGGCGGCCTCGAGCTCGCGCCAGGCGGCGGCGCGGTCGCCGGTGCGGACTAGGAGCGAGGCCATTTGGCGTCGGGCGTCGACGCGCTGGGGGTTCTCGTCGATGATGAGTCGTAGCTCGCCGAGGGCTTCGCTGAAGCGGTCGTCGCGGGCCCAGAGCTCGGCGCGGATCATGCGGGCTTCGACGGAGCGTGGGTTGAGTTCGAGGGCCTTGGCGATGTCGGCTTGGGCGCTATCGAAGCGGCCTTGGCCGGCGTAGAGGCCGGCGCGACGGGCCAGGAGCAGTGCGCTGTCGGGGAACAGCGGGACGGCCTGCTCGGCGACGGCGAGGGCTTGCTCGGGCTGTCTCTTGGAGACGAGGTCTGCGATCTGGAAGAGGGCGGCGGTGAGGGTCATGTCGCCGGCGTTGAGGAGCTGCTTGGCCTCGTCGGCGCGGCCGAGGGTGAACAGCGCCCGGGCCAGGGTGTCGCGGATGGCGGTCTCGCGGGGGTAGTTGCTGTAGAGGGTGCGGAGGACGGGTTCGGCCTCGGCCATGCGGTTGGCGGTGACGAGGATGTCGGCGCGTTCGCGGGTGAGCGCGAGGGTGAGGCGGTCTTCGTGGGGGGCGGCCCGATCGAGGGCTTTGAGGGCCAGGTCGATCTCGCCGAGGTTGGACAGGACTCGGGCGGCGAGGACGGAGACCTGGATGTTGTCGGACTCTTCGTGGTCCTGCATGTGGGTGAACAGGACGCGTTCGGCGCCCTCGCGGTCGCCCGCCTGGGTGAGGACGTAGGCGTGGGCGACGGCGTCTCGCAAGGATCGTTCGCTGGGTTCGGGGAGGCGTTCGATCGCTTGGAGCGACTGTTGTTGTTCGCCGCGTTTGGCGAGGGTGACGGCGAGGCTGCGGATGTTGCCGGTGTCTTCGGGGTATTTCTTGGCGAAGGCTTCGCGTCGGTCGAGGAAGCGTCGCTCGGTGCCGTACTGTCGTTCGAGGGTGAGGTAGAGCTCGCGGAGTCGGCGGTCTTCGTCGAAGCGATCGACGGCGCGTCGGAGTTCGTCGAGGGCTTCTTCTTGGCGTCCGAGCTGGGTGAGGACCCGGGACAGGCCGAGCAGCGCGCGGGTGTCGCGTGCGTTGGCGCGGAGCAGCTGGCGGTATTGTCCGACGGCCTGATCGTTGCGTCCGGTGCGCATGTAGAGGTTTGCGAGCTGCCGGCGGCCGTCGGTGGAGACGGGGTTGATCTCGAGTGCTTGGTTGAGGGTGACGATGGCGTCGTCGAGCTGGCCGCGTTCGGTCTGGACCTTGGCGAGGAGGATCTGGCCGTTGGCCCCGTCGAGGTTGCGTTGGCCGGCGGCGTTGGCGTAGCGTTCGGCGCGGTCGTAGTCCTGGTCGAAGATGGCGTAGTCGACGCCGGCGAGGAGGACGGCGCGGTGTTCGGGGTGTTCGCGTTCGACGCGTTGGAAGAGTTCGCGGCCGCGGTCGATGTCGCCGCCGAGGGAGAAGACTTGGGCTTCGACGACGCGTCCGGTGACTTCGTCGGGCTGTCGCTGGCGTGCGAGCCTGGCGCGCTGGTCGAGGGAGAGCTCGTCGCCGGCGGAGCGGGTGCGTAGGGCCTCGGTGATGACGGTGGGGAGCCCGGCGCTCTCGGCGGTGGCGATGTACCGCTCGCGGAGTTCGGGGTCTTCGGTGACGTCGAGCAGCCGGGTGAGCAGGGAGCGGTTGTCGGGGTTGGACTCGAAGAGGTCGGCGAGCAGCTGCTGGGCGGCCTTGGGGTTGCCGGTCTTGCGGAAGATCTCGGCGCGCTGGAAGGCGGCGGACAGGGGGCTGAAGCCGGGCTTTTCGAGGAGTTCGCGGGCTTGGTCGTAGCGTTCGAGGCCGATGAGGGCGGCGGCCTGGATTTCGAGGGTTCCCTCGGGTGGCTCTTCGAGGCTCGAGAGGGGTTCGATGAGCCGCAGGACCATCTGGAAGTTGTTGTCGAGCAAGGCGGCTTGGGCGGCCTTGTTGATGACTGCTCGTCGGGCGGGGTGGGTGGGCTCGAGCGACGAGAAGGCCGTGACGAGCGCGGCGTAGCGCCGGGTGGCGAGCGATCGTTGGCCGGAGCGATCCAGGGCGTCGGCGATCATGAAGAGGATGCGGGGCTCGACGTTGGACAGGTCGCCGGTGGCGAGCAGCTGGGCGGCGCGGGTGAAGTCTTGGCGGAGGTATGCGATCTCACCTTCGAGGAGTCGGATGGCCCGGTTCTGGGGTGAGATGGCTCGGAAGTCGGTGATCATCTGCTCGGCGCGTTCGAGCATGGCTTGGCGGTTCTCGGCGGTTTGGGCCCGCTGGAGGGTGTTGGCGATGAGTGTGTAGCGGGTCTGCAGCACATCGGAGGCTTCGATGAGCTTGTCGACGGGCGGCCGGGGTCGTTCGAGGGCGAGGCCGGCTTCGAATTGTTCTGCGGCCAGCTCGAACTCGCGGCGTTGTTGCAAGACGCGTCCCAAGGCGAGGCGGTGGGCGATGAGGTCGGGCTCGGCGTCGATGCGGTTACGGGCGAGGGACTCGGCGAGTTCGACGCCGTTGGGGATGATGGGGTCGACGTTGAGTTCGCGAGAGATGCTTAGTCCCAGGAGCTGGTTGACGGCGATGGAGGCCTGTCGGGGCCGTCCGTTGAAGCGTTCGGGGTCTTGGGCGAGTTCGACGAGGGCTCGGGCGCCGTCGTCGACGCGTCCCATGTCTGCCTGGAGCATGAGCCGCGCGCGGAAGAGGGCCTGCCAGGCGGTGAGTTCGCCGGGGTTGGTCCCGTCGACCATGCGTGTGAAGTCAGCCTTTTGCTCTTCGATGCGGTCGCGTCGTGCGGCGTCGGCGCCGGCGAGGCCGCTGCTGAGCCGGGCGACCTCGACCGAGGCCCATTGGGCTTGGGCGAGGCGGGCGTCGGGGTTGTTGAGTTCGGCCTCGAGGGCGTCGGCGATGGCTTGGCGGGCTTCTTGGCGTTCGATCTCGGCCACGTCGGTGTTGAGGGTTTGGGCTGAGGCGACGGCGAGTTCGAGCTTGGCGCGGCCGTCGTTGGGGACGCTCTTGAGGCGTTCGCGTGCTTCGCGCGCGACCAGGAGCCAGGGGTTGGCGCCGCCGAGTCGTTCGGCGTGGTCGCGGAGCATGTCGAAGACGAGGTCGGAGGCGGCTTCGTCGTCGTATTCGCCTAGGGTGAGGGCGCCGACCTGCCGGGCGCGGCCGAGCCACTCGTTGGCTTCGGTGCTGTTGCGGGAGGGCACGGCGAGGTTGTTCTCGATGCGCTTGCCGAAGAGGTCGAGTGACCGCTCTTTGCCCAGGGCGTCGATGAGGTAGGTGGCGGCGCGGGAGCGTGCGTCGATGGCGCGTTCGATGTCGCCGGCGGCCTCGGCTTCGACGGCTTCGGCGACCTGCTGCTCGTAGTTGCGCACGTGGTCTGCGGCGCTCTGCCGTTGGACGAGCAGGACGATGGCGGCGAAGCCGGCGCCGGCGACGACGACGGCGGCGACGAGGAAGATGACGAACTTGGTGTTGACCCTTCGGGCCATGGCGGGGTGCTCCCTGGTCGATCTGGCGGCGCGTGGCCGGCGGGGTTACGGGGTGGTTGGGTACTTGCGGGCCTCGACCTCGCGCCAGTCGGGCAGGCAGGCCATGACCTCGGGCAGGAGGTGGGTGAGCATGGCCTCGACGCGTTGTTTGGCGAGGGCGGGGTCTTGCACGAGCACGGGCTGGGCTTCGATTTTGCAGTAGTAGCTGTACTGGTCGGTGGGGTCGAAGCCGTTGGCGCGGACGCCGTTGGGCGAGGCGATGAACTTGCCGTTGGCGGCGAAGAAGAACACGACGTACTCGGGGGCGTCGGCGCCCTCCATGAGGTACTGGAACTTGGTGGCGGGGATCTGGAGGGTGGGGATGTAGACGGTGCGTCCGTCTTCGGTTTTGCCGAGGTAGCCCTCGCCGTTGGGCGCGGGGGTGAAGTGCTGGGGGTCGAGGTCGAGGGTGATCTGCTCGACGCCGAGGTGTTCGGCGCCGCCGGCGATGAAGCATCTTGTGGGGACGTGGGGGACGGTGTCGACGGTGCCGGTGTAGTAGGCGGTGTGCAGGCGTAGGAGGGAGCCGGGGTCGAAGTTGACGCGTGGCTTCTGGCTCGGGTCGTTGGGGACGTCGTAGGCGAAGGGCCCGCCGGCTTGGGGGTGCTCGGTGTCGACGTACATGCGGGTGAAGTAGTCGCGGGTGCCGAGGGTTTCGAGGACCTCGGGGCTGAGGGGCGGCTGTTCGTGGGCCATTTCCCAGGGGCCGGCCTGTTGCGCGACGGTGAGCAGGTTGTGGCGGAGGGGCAGGGGCTTTTTGATGAGGACGGTGCCGGTCCAGGCGATGACGGTGGACTGGCCGACGATGGTCATGGCCAGGGCGCCGGCGACGAACCCGCAGGCGACTCGTGTGTCGGTGAGGCCGTGGGCGCCGCCCCACCTGCGGGCGAGTTTGGGTGCGAGGACGGCGGCGACGGCGGCGACGCCGGCGACCAGGGCGAGCGCGGCGACGGCTTGCCAGGGTGCGGTGAAGATGGACAGGGGGTCGTCGCCGTTGTTGGCCAGTTCGATCCAGCTCAGGCCGAGTCCGTAGGCGAGTCCGAGCAGCGCGATGCCGACGCCGCCGAGTGCGAGTCCGAGGACCATGGCGCTGCGTTGTTTGACGGCGGCGAGGGTGAGGACCAGGGCGGCGGCGGCGAGTCCGGCGGCGACGTAGGCGCTGCCGAGGACGCCGGTGAAAGTGGGTTCGGGTCGGTCGCGCCAGAGGCCGATGGCGATGAGGGCGACGGCGAGGGCCAGGCCGGGTGCGAGGAGGGCTGCGGGCCACCGCGGCCACGATCCGGCGGGTGCGGCGGCGAGGGCGACGCCGGGCCCGTCGTCGGGGGGGGCGGGCCCGTCGTCGATGACGAGGCGGTCGAGTATCCATCCGACGAGCATGAACAGCAGCGCGGCGGGGATGAGCATGAGCATGCCGACGAAGGTGTGGAAGGAGCCCTGGGCCATGCCGGGCTGGTAGATGAACAGCAGGCCGAGGATGGTGACGCGGGCGATGTTGACGCCGACGGCGATGGGCGCGGCGAGTGCGATCATGAGGATGCGCTGCCAGGCGGGCCGTTCCCACATGAAGGCCATGGCGACGCCGAGGGCCATGAAGGCCATGAGCATGCGGAGGCCGGAGCAGGCCTCGGCGACGTTCATGGGGGCCGGGGCGGTCATGTGTGCGGAGGAGAAGATGTCGATGGTGTTGCCGCGGACGCCGACGGTGAAGTCGAGCAGGAGGCCGAGGGCCATGAGGACGCCGGTGGCGCCCTTGGCGGCGATGTCTTGGAGGATGGCGGCGATCCGGCTCCAGATCTGGTCGGAGACCTTGACGGCGAAGACGAGGTAGGCGACGGGGAACCAGAGGGGTCGCATCGCGGCGGGGCCGAGCAGGAAGAGGCCGAGGCCGGCGATGGTGAGGATGATCGAGTAGCCCATCGCCATGTCGTTGCGGATGGGGTTGATCGACAGGAGCGAGGCGGCGATGCCGAAGACGAACAAGAGGGCGCCGGGCCAGTAGACGCGTTTGGGGGCGGCGAAGACCTTCTCGCGTCGCTGGTAGACGAAGAACAGGGAGATGAGGGGGATGACGGCGACGTGGGACCAGTCGGCGTCCTGGGCGAAGCGTGCGGTGCGTGCGACGAAGGAGTGGAACAGGACCACCAGGAGGACCAGCAGCGCGGCGGCCCAGATGCCCGTGGTGGGCCCGAGCAGGGCGCGGGGCCTGGGCGCGGGGGGCATGGGGGTGACGGTGGTGGTGGTCATCGCGGCGGGCCGGGGCTGTGGGCCCTTCGAGCGGGCCATAGCGGGGGGCGGGGATCGTATCGACCTGTATCGGTCGGCTGGGGGGTCTTCGTGGGCGGGGTGTCTTTCCGGCGTCGGGGAGCGAGAACTCGCGTCGCGTGGAGCCTTCCCGTGAGCCTTGGGTACGCCGGCGGGCGTGGTGCGGTTCGCCCGGGTTTATCGGTAGCGCAAGTCTAACCCCGGGTCTTCTCGGGCCCAGCGGTGGGAGCAAAAACGCCCCTGCCGGCGGGGGCAGGGGCGTTTGGGGTGTTACATCTTGCCGAGATTGCCGCGTCACTCGGCCGTAGGTCTTGGGCCGGTGCGGGGCCGCGGTTAGTTGGTCTGGTCGCCGAAGACGTCGTCGGCGAAGTTGCGGTCGAGCAGGAATCCGAAGCCGTAGGTGGCCCGGAAGCCGTTGCGGATGACGGCGAGCGGGGTGGCGGGGAGGTTGGTGCCGACGTTCACGAGGTCGTTGGGCTTGAGGAAGATGTCGGGCCCGTTGGCCTTGAAGATGGCGTCGAGGTCGAGTCGGATGGTGGCCTCGCGGTCGTCGCCGATGCGTCGGATGAGGTCGACGCGGTGGGGGATGGCGAGCCCGGAGAGCCCGCCGGCGGAGGCGACGAGCTGCTTGAGTGTGAGGTCGTTGTCGCCGGGGACGGTGTAGGCGCCGGGTCGGTTGATGGCGCCCATGACGTAGACGAAGCCGGCGTTCTGGTCGGGGACGTTGATGATGTCGCCGGGGCGGATGACGATGTTGTATCGGAGGTCGCCGGTGCGGAGGCGTTGGTAGGGAACCTCGATGATGCGTTGGGTGATGAGCTGGCCGAGTTCGTCGGCGGTGACGGGGGTGCCGTCGCTGGTGACGAGGGACCCGGAGCCGTCGGCGAGTGCGGGCACGGCCTGGAACTCGTCGCCGACGACGACGAAGGGGGTGGGGCTGTCGCCGCCGACTTCGATGCCGGAGGGGGGTGCGGGGCGGTCTTCGACGCGGACGTCTTCGCCGGAGTCGGCCCCGCCGGCGATGGCGGCGCCGAAGTCGCCTTCGGGGTCGTCGCTGGCGACGGGGTCGGTTTGTTCGGGGCTGGAGAGGTCGGCCTGGTCTTCCTCTTCGAGGATGACCTGTCGGAAGATGCGCAGGTTCTTGACCCGGCCGTCGATGCCTCGGGCCAGTGCGATGGCGTCGAGGAGTCTGAAGTCGGGCTTGGGGATGACGTAGGTGCCGAAGGCGGAGGTGGTTCCGCTGGAGGTCGGGTCGCCGATGATGCTGAAGGTGTTCTGGCGTGCGGCCAGGAGGGTGACGGTGACGATGGCGTTGTCGAGGATTTCCTGGGCGGCCAGGGCGCGTGCGATGTCGCGTTCGAGCAGGGACGGGGTTTTACCGGCGACCTCGATGGCGTTGAGGCTGGGCAGTCGGATGCGGCCGGTGGCGTCGACGCGTCGGACAAAGGCGCTGTCTTGGTTCTGGAACTGGAACTCGAAGATGGTGATCTGGACCTCGTCGCCGGCGCCGATGGCGTACTCGACCTCGTCGGGCAGGAGGTCCTGCCGGGTGGGTGGCGAGGTGGGCAGGTCGTCGACGTCGCCCTCGATGGCGCCGATGCGGGAGAGGATGTTGACGGTGACGGGGGTCTCTTCCCAGTTACCGACGATGGAGGGGTCGATGTAGGAGTCGACTTCGCAGCCGACGCCGGTTCCGAGACCGGCGATGGCGGTGAGGGTCAGGCCCCATCGGGCGATTCCGTTCTTCTGCGTTTGGCCTTGACTCACGTCGTGCTCCCTGTGTGCGTAGTCGTCGTCGGCCGGGGGTTGACGTTCCGGCCTGAAGGCGGGGGCAGATTACCGGGTCGCCGCAGCCTCCGCGAATTGCCATGGCCATCGGCAGGATGGGCGGTTTGGCCTTACCGTTCGTGGGTTGGCCGGGCGAAGCGGACCCACCGCGGGGTGGGCGAGCTTGGCCCAGACCCCGTTTGGACGGCAGGGCATGGACGGATCGCGGTCGGTGACGCTGGTGGGCGACGGCGCGATGGCGACGGTGGCGGCGCTGATCCTGCAGAGCCAGGGGTGGTCGCCGACGCTGCTGAGCCGGGATGCGGGCCGTGCGGGGGAGTTGGTGCAGGCGCGGGAAAACGTGCGGTACCTGCCTGGGTACCGGCTGCCGGAGGGGGTTCGTTTCTCGGCCAACCCTTCGCAAGCGCTGGCGGGGGCGGATTTGCTGATTAACGCGGTGCCGACGCAGTTCATCCGCGGGGTGTGGGGGGAGCTGGCGCCGCACCTGCCGGGGGGGGTGGGGATCGCGTCGGTGTCGAAGGGCATCGAGCGGGGCACGACACTGCGGCCGACGCAGATCATCGCGGAGGTGCTGCAGTCGAAGTCTCCGGCGGACCACCCGGACAAGCCGAGCCGGCCGCTGGCGTCGTTATCGGGCCCGACGGTGGCGGAGGAGCTGGCGAAGTGCCTGCCGGCGACGGCTTGCGCGGCGGCGGACGACGAGGGCTTCGCCAAGCT
>JBCCXV010000024.1:0-15575 GCA_039191195.1 Planctomycetota bacterium | reverse complement strand
TCGAGCCCTACCGCATGTTCACCAGCCGGGCCGAGCACCGCCTCCGCCTGCGCTCCGACAACGCCCCCCAACGCCTCACCGAGCTCGGCCGAAGCTGGGGCCTCGTCGACGACGAACGCTGGAACCGCTTCCAGCAGAGCGAAGCCCTCGCCGCCTCGGTCCGCAACGCGCTGCGCAGCACGCAAATCGAAGGCCGGCCCGGCCTCGACTGGGCCCGCCAGCCCCGCGCCTCGGCCGACGACGCGCTCCGCGCCATCCAAAGCGCCCCAAGCCAGCCCGACGCGCCAAACGCTTCACCGCAACCCAACCCGCACCTCCGCGCCGCCGCCGAGCACGTCCTCGCCGAACTCCAATACGCCGGGTACATCGCACGGCAGGACCAAGAGCTCGCCCGCCTCCGCGAACACGAACACGCCCCGCTCCCCACGACGCTCGACTACGCCGCCCTGCCCGGCCTGCGCGCCGAGGCCGCCCAGCAGCTCGCCAAGTTCCGACCCGCCACCCTCGGACAGGCCGGCCGAATCGAAGGCGTCAACCCCTCCGACGTCATGATCGTCCACCTCGCCGCGAGCAAATGCACGGCGTGAGCGGAATCAGTCAATCCTCAAGCGAGGCGGACTATCCCGCCCGCCGACGCCTACCGACTACACAAACGAGCGGAGCAAGCGCGGTCGCCGACACCGGCTCGGGCAGCGTGAAGATGCGCACTTGGTCCAGCCCATTGCTAGACGCGATGGCAAGACCAATCGTGTACGCATCGATGATCTCGATCTGGTCGCCAAAGTCGAACTCAAGGCCACGCGGAGTGAACGGCGAATACGTTGTGGCGGGTGCGCCGGCCAACCCATCTGTTTGGGACAACCGTACCTCGCTGAGCGCGATCGCAAAGATGGGCTCATCGAACCGGATCGTGCCGTTGACCGCCACAACCCCAAACGTGGTGTCCGCATGAAAGAAGTATGAGTTCACCGGGGGATCGCCCGAGGTGAAGCTGTCGAGCCCGGCGAGGTCTGACGCTTCGTCGTACACGCCGATCACTGGGCCCAAGTCGAACTTGAAGCCCTCGGTGATTGCCACCCGCTCGGGAAACACAATCCCCCGTTCGGCGCTCTCGTTCTGCTGGTACGCCACAGTGGCGGGCGGTGCGACTACATCGATATTGCCCGTGGTTTCCAGAATGCCAGCCGACACAGGCTCGGACGCCAGCACGGACGCGCAAGCCCCAAGACAAGTCGCCCAAAGTATGACAGGTGCCCGGAAACGGCCAAAGACGCGCATATCGCAAATATGCGCGGCGACGACCTAGCCGACAAGGCGGCGAGCTTCATTTCTCACGCCGGTGACACCCCTCATATACCACAAGACAGCCGCAATTCTCTCGGCTTATCACGTCGCGGTATAGTCCGGCCATGCCCGCATCCCATACCGCCGACCCCTGCCTCATCGTCATCTTCGGCGCCTCAGGCGACCTCACCAAACGCAAGCTCGCCCCGGCGCTCTACCACCTCTGGAAGCACAACCAAGCGCCCGAGCGCTTCGGCGTGCTCGGCATCAGCCGCTCCAAGTTCACCGACGAGGCCTACCGCGAGATGCTCTATGAGTTCTCGCCCAAGTCCTACGCCAGCCGCGAAGACTTCGACCGCTTCGCCCAGTGCCTCCACTACTTCCCCGCAGACGCCACCAAGTCCGAAGACTGGCCCGCCATCCTCAAGACCTTCGCCGACCTCTCCCAGCAGCACGGCACCGGCAAGAACTACCTCTTCTACCTCTCCATGGCGCCCCAGTTCTTCGGGCCCATCGTCGCCAACCTCGGCCAGACCGACTTGTTCACCGACAGCAAGCGCATGGTCAGCGTCAACCGCGACGACCCCGCCTGGCAACGCGTCGTCGTCGAAAAACCCTTCGGCCACGACCCCGACTCCGCCGTCGAGCTCAACCGCCAACTCGCCGACGTGTTCTGGGAGTCCCAGATCTACCGCATCGACCACTACCTCGCCAAAGAGCTCGTCCAGAACATGCTGGTGCTGCGCTTCGCCAACGCCATCTTCGAGCCCATCTGGAACAACCAGTACATCGACCACGTCCAGATCACCGCCTCCGAAACCGTCGCCATCGAAGGCCGCGGCTCCTACTACGACGGGCCCGCCGGCGGGGCCATGCGCGACATGGTCCAGAGCCACCTCCTGCAAGTCCTGTCCCTCGCCGCCATGGAGCCACCCGTCAGCATGGACGGCGAAGACATCCGCACCGAAAAGGTCAAGGTCTTCAAGGCCCTGCGCGTCCCCAAAGCCAAAGACGTCCCCCACATCGCCGTCCGCGGGCAATACGGCGCCGGACACGTCGGCGACAACGCCGTCGCCGCCTACCGCGACGCCGACGGCGTCAACCCACAAAGCCAGTCCGACACCTACGCCGCCATGACCTGCTACGTCGACACCTGGCGCTGGGGCGGAACCCCCTTCTACCTCCGCAGCGGCAAGGCCATGGCCGAAAAGAAGACCGAGGTCGTCGTCTACTTCAAGGCCACGCCGCACTGCCTCTTCAAAGAGCACGCCGCCAGCCAGAAGCCCAACCAGATCGTCATCAACATCCAGCCCGACGAAGGTATCCGCCTCCGCTTCGAGGGCAAGGTGCCCGGCACAGGCATGCGCCTCGGCGACGTCGTCATGGACTTCGACTACGTCAAACAGTGGGACGTCGAGCCCCCCGACGGCTACGCCACCCTACTCCACGACTGCATGCGGGGAGACCAAACCCTCTTCAAGCACCGCGACGAAATCGAAGCCAGCTGGCTCGCCGTCCAACCCGTCCTCGACTACTGGGCCCAGCACCCCGACCCCGGCCTGCCCAACTACGCCGCCGGCTCCTGGGGGCCCCAAGCCGCCGACGACATGATGGCCAAGGCCGGCCGCTACTGGCGCAACGACTAACCGCATCGAGAATCACGCCATGCAACCCCGCTGGATCGAGACCGACCACCACCGCGCCACCTACGAAGCCTTCGACTACAAGCCCGGCGTCATCGCCAGCGGATCCTTCGCCTTCATCTCCGGCCAAATCGGCATCGAGACCGACGGCGCCATCTCCGACGACCCCCGCACCCAGATCGACCGCGCCTTCGCCAACCTCAAGGCCGTGCTCGACGCCATCCCCGCCACGCCGCGCGACGTCGTCGACCTCGCCACCTTCCACGTCGGCCTCCAAGCCCAACTCCCCGTCATCGCCGAGGCCAAGAAGGCCTTCTTCGGCGACTGGAACCCCGCCTGGACCGCTATCGGCGTCAGCGAACTCGCCCTGCCCGGCCTCATCCTTGAAGCCCGCGCCGTGGTCTGCCTCGCGTAACGACCCGCGCATCCCCCCGCCCCGCCTCCGCTAAGCTCGTCGATCCGGCCCGCCACGACCCGCAGGCCCACCCCCGAGCACCGCCATGGCCAAGGGCCGAAAGAACCAGAGCCCCAAAGACCTGTCGCCCCGCATCGTCAACCGGCGGGCGCGCCACGACTATCACATCAGCGACACCCTCGAGTGCGGCGTCGTCCTCGTCGGCACCGAGGTCAAGTCCGTCCGCCACAGCCGGGTCTCCCTCGGCGAAGGCTGGGCCGAGGTCCACGCCAAAACCGGCCAGCTCCTCCTACGCGGCGTCGAGATCAGCCCCTACCCCCACGCCGGCCCCGCACACCAGCACGTCCCCAAACGCGACCGCCTACTCCTCGCCCACCGCCGAGAAATCCGAAAGCTCCTCGGCCAAGCCTCCCAGTCCGGCGTCACCCTCGTCCCCCTGGCCATGTACTTCGTCCGCGGACGCGTCAAGGTCGAAATCGGCGTCGGCACCGGCAAGAAGTCCCACGACAAACGCCAGGACATCAAAAAACGCGACGCCGAACGCGACATGCGCCGCGCCATGACCCGCCGCGTCCTCCGCTAAGCACCAGCGCCACGCCGACGGCCTCGCCCCCGCGCCACGCCCCTCCCCCAGCCCGTGCAAACCGATCTTGGCCCCAACCGCCAAATCGCACCCACCCGCGCGCGCCTGCGCCGTCGGCGACGCCTGGCGCACCCGCCATCCACTCACCCGCCCACTTCGCGCCCACGCCCCTCCAGCCGCCTCCCCGCCCCGCCGATCCCCCCAACCGGGAGGACGCCATGAACCTGCGCCTGCAACGCTGCGACGACGACCTGTTCCCCGCCGAAGAGGGCGAGCTCTCCACCCGCCTCTGGCTTTCCGACCAGCAGTGGCTCTCGCTGCTCGACCAGGCCCGCCGCGCCGAACCCGAGTCCATCCGCTTCCGCGGGCCCGACGAGCGACGCGCCGAAGACCGCGTCGAGGTCGACTGCCGCTGCGTCCTACGCTGGGGCGGCGACCACCAAGACGCCGGCATCTACGCCGTACGCGCACGCAACGTCTCGCCCAACGGCCTGGCCTTCCTCCACGGCCAAGACATCCCCCAGCACACCCACTGCACCCTCGCCCTACAGCCCGCAGGCCTCGCGGGCATGATCTGCTCGGCCAGCACCATCTGGTCCAGGCCCATCGAGAGTTCCCTCTCCCACGACGTCTTCGAGATCGGCGTGCGCTTCGAGCACCCCATCGACCTCGACCCCTTCCACCGCGTCGCCTGACCCCAGAGCCACGCTCCGCGATCCAAAAGGCCGGCCCGAAGCCCCGCACACCGCCCAACACTTCCGGGGGCCGAGGGGGCTTCCGGGGGGCTTCCGGGGGGGGCGATGCGGTAGCATCCCCCGCGCATGGCCTACGCGCTGTCCATCATCATCCCGGCCCTCAACGAGCAGGACAACGTCCAGCCCCTGGTCCTCGAGGTCGAGTCCGCCGTCCGCGGAGCCGACCCACCCGTCGACGCACAGCTCATCGTCATCGACGACGGCTCTACCGACGACACCCTCCCCCGCCTCCAGGCCCTCCAAGCCGACCGCCCCTGGCTCCGCGTGCTCACCCGGCCCGCGCCGCAAGGCCAGTCCTCCGCCATGGCCGCCGGCATCGCCGCCGCCAACGCGCCCCTCATTGCCACCCTCGACGCCGACCTCCAGAACGACCCCGGCGAGCTCCCCGCCATGATGCGCATGCTCCTCGACCAGAAACTCGACCTGGTCCAGGGCGACCGCTCCGCCGACCGACAAGACTCCGCCGTCCGGCGCTACGGCAGCCTCGTCGGACGCAAAGCGCGACTCTGGATCCTCGGCGACCGCATCCGCGACACCGGCTGCTCCGCACGCGTCATCCGCGCCGAGCTCGTCCGCAACATGCCACTCCACTTCAAGGGCATGCACCGCTTCTTCCCCGCCTACGCCGCACTCCAAGGCGCCAAGATCGGCGAGACGCCCGTCAAGCACCGACCCCGCGCCCACGGCGAGAGCAAGTACGGCCTGGGCCTGCTCAACCGCGGCTTCGCCGGCTTCTTCGACCTCTTCGCCGTCCGCTGGATGCGCAAACGCTATCGCCCCACCACCACCACCGAAGCCTTCGCCAAACCGACCGCAACCGCGGCCGCGCAGCCCGCCCCCCCCGCAACGCAAGAGGCCCCCGCGTGAGCGCCCCGGCGCCACGCCCCTCGCACCGCAGCGCCTGGGCCTGGTCCGGCGTGTTCGCCGCCGTCATCAGCGTCGCCGTCACCCTCGCCTTCCTCGGGTCGGCCTACCAACCGGGCCAGGGCTACCAGCTCAGCGACCGGCTCGTCGAGCTCGAACTCGTCGAACAAGACGGCCGGGTCTACGTCGACCTCGACCGCGGCGAAGGGCAGGCCCTCACCAACCCGCAAGACTTCATCCAAGAACTCCACCAGCGCAAAGCCCAGAACGACGGCCCCTGGCGCGTCGTCCGCCGTGCGCTCGACATCACCAGCACCACCGGCCTGCTCTGGATCGCCTTCGGGCTCGCCGCACAGGCCCTCTTCGCCGGACGCATGATCGTCCAGTGGATCGCCTCCGAGAAGGCCAAACGCTCCACCGTCCCCGTCGCCTTCTGGTGGATGAGCCTCATCGGCTCCTCCATGCTCCTGTGCTACTTCGGCTGGCGCAAAGAGTGGGTCGGCGTGCTCGGCCAGTGCACCGGCTGGTTCGTCTACGTCCGCAACCTCTGGATGATCCACAGCCCACACCCCCCGCAAGCAGCCGCGGAAGCGACCCCGCAAGCCCCCCCAGCAACGCCCCCGGAATCGCCCCCGGAATCGCCCCCCGCTACCGCCCCGGCCGAGCCCGCGCAAGCCGCCAACGACCCCTGATTCTCGGGCCCGCAACCGATCCCGCACAGCCGCACCGCCCCGAGCGCCGGCATCGACGGCGCCGGTCGTAACGCCCAGCCCGGTCGCGCCATCTCGGCGCCCCAGAGAATCGCCGCCCCGCCATCCCCCCACACCGGCCCGGTCATCCCGGGGCCGCGGTCGCCCGATGAGCCCCAACGACCGACGCGCCCCGCCGGCGCGCACCCCTTGTCCTCCTACCCAGAGGCCCGCGATGAACCTGGAAGAGATCCTTCAGAAGGCCGTCGACATCGACGCGTCCGACATCCACCTCATCTCCGGCCACCCCCCCATGATCCGGGTCCAAACCAAGATGACCCCTATCGAGGGCTTCGAGGACATCACCCCCGATCAGGCCATGGGCTACCTCAAGCAGATGTGCGGCCCCGACCAGATGAAGGTCTTTGAGAAGATCAAAGACTCCGACTTCTCCTTCCAGATCGAAGGCCTCGGCCGTTACCGCGTCAACGCCCACCTCCAGCGGAACTCCGTCGGCCTCGCCCTGCGTGCGATCAAGACCCAGATCCCACCCCTGGCCAAGCTCAACCTCCCCGAGGTCATCTCACGCCTCACCTACCTCCCCCGCGGACTCGTCCTCGTCACCGGCGACACCGGCTCGGGTAAATCCACCACCCTCGCCGCCATGATCGACGCGATGAACCACCGCTACCAGAAGCACGTCATCACCCTCGAAGACCCCATCGAATACGCACTCGAATCCGACCGCTGCGTCATCGAGCAGCGCGAGCTCGGGCAAGACACCCCCAGCTTCGCCTCCGGCCTACGACACGTCCTGCGGCAAGACCCCGACATCATCCTCGTCGGCGAAATGCGCGACCTCGAAACCACCGCCGCCGCCATCACCGCCGCCGAAACCGGCCACCTGGTCTTCAGCACCCTGCACACCGTCAACGCCTCGCAGACCGTCGAGCGAATCATCGACATGTACCCCGCCGACCAGCAGAACCAGATCCGCTCCATGCTGGCCAACACCCTGCAGGCCGTCGTCTCCCAGACCCTCTTCCGCAGGCTCGACGCCCCCGGCATGGTCCCCGCCGTCGAGATCATGCTCTGCACCCCCGCCGTGCGCAACCTCATCCGCGAGAACCGCGCCTTCGAGATCCCCAACGTCATCGAGACCAACCGACAGCTCGGCATGAACTCACTCGACAACGCCATCGCCGAGCTCTACTTCAACGGCATGATCGCCAAGGACGACGCCATCTCCCAGGCCGCCTACCCCGAGAAGCTCGAACGGGCCCTCGCCGCCTAAACCGCGTCCCCCAAACAAGCCCGGCCGCCGACCCTCAGCCAGACGGCGGCCACGCGGCAACCGCATCCAGGACCTGGCTGATCGCTGACCGCTACACGCCGACGGCAACCTCCCATGCCCCACTACCGCTACCAAATGAGGACCACCGGAGGCCAGCTCACCGCCGGCACCCTCGCCGCCGAAAGCGCACTCGCCGCCGCCCAATCCCTGCGCCAACAAGGACACACCGTCCTCCAGCTCACCCCCGTCTCCGGCGCCGGACGACGCAACCTCGGCGAGACCCTCAAGGCCCTCAACTACTCCTCCGGGCCGTCCCAGAAAGACGTCCTCAACTTCACCACCCAGCTCGCCGTCATGATCCGCGCCGGCATCTCCCTCCGCGCCGCACTCGAGGGCATCGCCGAGCAGCAAGAGAACGTCAAGTTCCAGGAGATCCTCACCGGCATCAAGCAAGACGTCGAGTCCGGCAAGCCCTTCAGCGAGGCCCTCGCCAAGCACCCCAAGCTCTTCGGACCCCTCTACATCAACATGGTCCGCGCCTCCGAGATGTCCGGCTCCTTCAGCCAGATGCTCGAACGCATCGCCGCCTATCTGGCCCAGCAGATCGAAACACGCCAGATGGTCGTCGGCGCCATGATCTACCCCGGCGTCATCGCCACCATGGCCGTCGGCACCACCATCTTCCTGCTCACCTTCGTCCTCCCGAGGTTCGCCTCGGTCTTCGAGGGCAAAGAATCCGCCATGCCGTGGCCCACCGTGTTCCTCATGAACCTCTCCGCCTTCATGGTGGTCTGGTGGTGGGCCGTCCTCGGCGCCTTCGCCCTCGCCGGCATCGCTGCCTTCCTCGCCAACCGCACCGAGCCCGGCGGGTGGTGGTTCGACACCGCCAAGCTCCGCGTGCCCATCTTCTCTCGCATGTTCCGCGCCCTCTACATCAGCCGCTCGCTCCAGACCATGGGCGAACTCGTCAACGCCGGCGTCCCCATGCTCGACACCCTCGCCATCACCGGCGAGATCAGCGGAAACCGGCTCTTCCGACGCCTCTGGCGAGCCGTCTACACCTCGGTCAAACAGGGCAAGAAGATCGCACACCCGCTCTACAAGAGCCCCCTGCTCCCCAAGGCCGTCGTCCAGATGATCGCCGCCGGCGAAGAGTCCGGCAAACTCGGCGAGGTCCTCGACGAGGTCTCCGGCTTCTACGCCAAACGCCTCCGCGAGGCCATCAAGACCGTCACCAGCATGATCGAACCGATCATGATCGTCGTCATGGGCTCCATCGTCGGCTTCATCGCCATGGCGATCATCCTGCCCATCTTCAAGCTCAGCACCCTCGTCGGGTAACGACGCCTGGGACGACCGTGCCGCGCATAACGGCCGCCACAAAACCATCCGCAACCACGCGACCCAACTCCACGAGACCCCGGCGCCCGCGAATCGTTGAGTAACGCCACGTGACGATCCCCCGACGCCTACGCACGATCCCCCGAACCCGCGCCACGCGACGCACGCACCCGCGCGCCCGCCGCGCCTTCACCCTCATCGAGGCCTCGCTCACCACCGTCATCGTCGGCACCGGCGTGCTCGCCATCGTCGCCGCCCAACAGGGCTACCACCGCCTCAACAACCAGGCCGTCAACCAAGGCTCGGCCCAGCTGCTCGCAAACGAAATCCGCGAGCTCACACTCACCCTCCCCCTCACCGATCCGCAATACGGCATCACCCTCGGAGGCGGCGTCGAGCCCGGGGAAGACCAGGCCGACATCCGTACCTACGACGACCTCGACGACTTCGCCGGGCCCGTCTCCGGCGGCCTCGGACAGGGCGTCACCTTCCGCCCCCCCGTCAACGCGCTCAAAGAAACCATCCCCGACCTCGGCGACCGCTGGAGCCAGTTCGTCATCGTCGAGAACAAGGCCGAGGACTACATCAACGACCCCTTCACCAGCTACCCCCTCGGCTCCACCGACGCCGTCCGCGTCTCCGTCCAGGTCCGCCAACACGACGACGAAAACGACCCCACCGGCCGCGTCGTCTACGAGATGAGCTGGGTGGTGAACCAATGAGCCAACGCAAACACAACCACAACCGCCGCGGGTCCGCCGTCATCCTCGCCATGATGTTCATGGTCATCTTCGGCTCCCTCGCCGCCGCCATGGCCATCGTCTCCGAGGGCAACCTCTACACCGCCCGCAGCCACGCCAAGGTCAACCGCGCCCAGGCCGCCGCCGAGACCGGCATGGCCCTCATCGAAACCCGCCTCGAACTCGCCTCCGAGCAGGTCCTCACCGACGACGGATACATCGACGCCGCAGACGCACCCGTCATCTGGCAGGCCCTCGTCGACGAGCTCACCGGCATCGGCACAGAATTCCCCGCCTCCGTCGTCGACGAACCCCACTTCGACGGCGAAAACCCCTACCTCGACTACTACAACGAAGGCGAACCCGAAGCCGGCGAAGGCGCCACCACACTGGTCATCCCCTGGATGGTCATGCGCGCACCCGACGAGTTCAACAACGCCGCCGCCACCGAGTCCTCCGCCGCCGCATTCCAGGTACGCCTCACCCAGCACCCCCTGGCCGACACGTCCATCTACGACTCCGGCGCCTACCAACGCCCCCCCTACCAGGACGCCGACGACTACGAGGCCCTCGGACTCGACGCGCCCGTCAGCAGCGCCAACCCCCTCGACGAACGCTTCGTCCGCGTCCGCGTCATCGGACGCGACGGCCCCGCCTCCGACCGCCTCGTCCGCGTCGTCGCTCGCGACTTCAAGATCGGCAAGACCATCCCCTTCGCCCTGCTCAGCCGCAGCCGCGTCATGGTCGGCAAGAACGTCGAAATCAACGGACCCATCGGCAGCCGGTTCACCGAAACCAACCTCACCAACGGACACCCCATCCAGGTCGTCAGCGACTTCCGCGGCATCCTCGCCGACCTCGACGCCGACCTCGACGCGCTCACCGGGTCCATCATCAACGACGACCTCGACGGCGACAACCGGCTCCGCGTCGGGAACTCCGCCGAAACCGCAGGCTACGCCGACGCCGAGTCCTTCGACACCGACGGCGACGGCTACATCGACGAGTTCGACTTCTTCCTCGCACGCTTCGACACCAACGGCGACAACAAAGTCTCACTCACCGAACTCGAAGCACACCAGTCCACCGACGACGCCGCACAGCTCATGGAGCTCATCGACCAAGGCGGCTCAGACGCACGCTTCGGATACAACGACGGGTTCCTCGACACCGACGACCTCTACGCCAAAATCAACGGCGAGATCCACATCCGCGTCGACCAGGCCGGATGGAACTCCGGCGCCGCCGGCGGCGACTACCGCGACTACCTCCAAGGGCCCGTCACCCCCGGCCAGGGCGAGGCCGCCGTCACCTTCCAGTCCGGCGAAACCGAGAAATACGTCTTCGAGCCCGAAGACTTCAACACCTCCAGCTTCCGCGACCTCACCGACAGCGACCTGCTCACCCAGGCCGTCGCCGAATCCGCCGGCAACGACCCCCTCGACCCCACCTCGCCCAGCACCGTCGGCGACAGCGTCACCGAGGCCGTCCCCTTCGGCGCCGAGGTCCCCTACGACTGGTACGACAGGCCCGTCTTCCGCAACATGACCTTCCGCGACGTCCGCATCCCACCGGGCTCCAACGCACTCTTCGAGAACTGCCGATTCATCGGCGTCACCTACATCGAAACCGAAACCAACAACACCGACCCCAACTTCAACTACGCCGGCATGAACCTCAACCAAGACCTCGACCCCAAGTACCCAGGTCTCACCGCCGACGTCGAGGGCGCCGCAGAGGGCGACACCAAGCTCATCTCCAACAACCTCCGCTTCCACAACTGCACCTTCGAGGGCGCCATCGTCTCCGACTCCCCCAAGGAGTTCACCCAGGTCCGCAACAAGGTCGCCTTCACCGGCACCACCGAGTTCGAGATCGAAGAGTCCACCGCACTCACCGACGACGAGAAAGACCTCTACTCCCGCAGCTCCCTGCTATTGCCCAACTACTCCGTCGAGATGGGCACCTTCATCGCCCCCTACGACGCACAGGAGCAGGTCAACCTCTCCGGCGCCATCGTCGTCGGACTCGCCGACCTCCGCGGCAAGGTCGAGATCAACGGCTCGCTCGTGTCCACCTTCGAGCCCCAGAGCAACACAGGCCCCGTCATCGGCGCCAACAGCCCCAACTTCAACACCACCCTCGGCTACTTCACCGAGGCCGAGGGCGACCTCGAATCACGCGACATCGTCCGCGAAGGCTGGGGCGTCATCCGCCTCAACTACGACCCGTCTATCCCCCTGCCCGACGGCATCACCGGGCCCGTCGATATCGCGCCCGTCACCGGCAGCTACACCGAGGGCGGCGAATCCTGATGACACGCCCAAGCCGCCAACACCGCCGACGACCACACCCGCGCCGCGCCCGCGCCGCCTTCTCCCTGCCCGAGCTCCTGGTCGCCCTGGCCATCACCGCCGCCCTCCTCACCGCCGTGGTCATGTCCATCGACGCCAGCTTCCGCGCCTACGCCGCCGCCGCCGAGTCCGCCAGCACCAACACCGCCACCCGCCTCGCCGTGCACAAGATCCTCGGCATGATCCGCGCCGGCCGGTCCCACGGGCCCCTGTCCACCCTCGACGACCCCAGCGTCGCCTTCGTCGGCGACGTCGCCGACTACGACCGCATCGAGTTCGTCGACCCCAACGGCTACACCCACCTCATCTACTTCGACGACCCCAACGACCGCATCATGGCCCAAACCACCACGCCCCTGGGCTCGCCCCAACCCGCCCAGGAAATCCTCGCCGGCGTCGAAACCTGCCAGTTCCAGCTCCAACGCACCAAGACCGAAGAAGGCGTCTGGATCCTCTCCCGCGCCAGCGTCGACATCTCGGTCCGCCCCGACCCCGACCAGTCGCTCGCCATCGAGTCCCAAGACGCCCCCGCCATCCGCTACACCGGCTCCACCTCGCCCCGCCAGCTCCAGTAGCCCGCCGCCCGGCCCGTGGTCCCCACGCCGCTCCGCAGGTACCCTAACCCTGTGGAACCCGCACTCCCCCAAGCCACCGCCCGGGCCATCGACAACACGCCGGCCTACCCGCTGCCCCCGCGCCTGCTGGGCGCGATCGTCCTGATCGCCGCCGCCGCATGGCTCGGCGTCGCCCTGTCGCTCACGCCCGACGCCCGCGGCCTCGGCACACACCAGCAGCTCGGCCTCGCCGCCTGCGGATTCCACGAGCACACCGGACACCCCTGCCCCACCTGCGGCATGACCACCGCCTTCACCCTCGCCGCCCACGGCCGGCTGCTCGACGCCCTGGTCACCCAACCCCTCGCCGCGCTGCTCGCCCTCGCCGTCGCCATGGCCGCCGTCGCCGGCGCCTGGGCCGCCGCCACCGGCGCCTGGCTCGGGCCCGCCTTCTACGCCCTCGGCCAGGCCCGCTTCTGGTGGATCATCGCCGCGCTCACCCTCGCCGCCTGGCTCTACAAACTCATGGGAGCCCCCGTGTGATCCGCACCCGTTCGCGCGCCATCGCCGCCGCGGCCTGCTCCGCCCTGGCCATCGCCTGCTTCACCGCCCTGGGTTGCGCCTCGCCGCTCGAACCCACGATGATCACCGTCGCGCCCCAGTACACCGACCTCGCCAACCGCACCGTCGCCGTACTCGCCTCCGTCGACCCCGCCGCCCAGGCCATGCACCCCGGCGCCCCCGACAACCTCATCCGCGGCGTCTCCGCAAACCTCGTCGACAACGTCCCCGGCGCCATCGTCGCCGAGCCCGACGGCCTCATCGCCTTCCAACGCAACAACCCCGCCTGGTCCACCGTCAGGCCCACACGCCTGGTCGAAGCCCTCGGCGTCGACCGCCTCATCATCCTCGACGTCGCCGAGTACCGCACCCACGAACCCGGCAACGCCGCCGTGCGCGAAGGGCTCATCCAGGCCAACGTCGACCTCTACGAAGCCGAGTCCCCCGACCCCGACCAACGCGCGCTCACCGCCGCCGTCACCGGCCGATTCCCACGCAACCGCTCCGTCGGCGAGGTCACCGCCTCGTCGCAGTCCGTCGAACGCGCCACCCTCGTCGACTTCTGCCTCCGCGCCGCCGGCGTCTTCCACCAGCACGAGATCCCGGAGGAGCGATGACCCCAGCCTCCCCCCGGCGCCGCGCCCCCGCCGTCCTCACCACCCTGATCGCCGCCGCCGCCCTCGCCGCAAACACCGCCTGCGAGGGCCCCGCCGCCATCGCCTACCTCATCACCGGCGAAGACAAAAACCCCGCCCTCTACGACCTCGACCCCGACGCCCCCACACTCATCTGGGTCGAAGACGACCAGGCCAAGTTCTCCGAGCCCAACGCCGGCCGAACCATCGCCGCCGTCGCCGGCCAGCAACTCGTCGACCAGAACGCCCTCGACCAAGAGCCCATCGACCCCGCCACCATCGGCCAGGTCCAGTCCCGCTACGACAAGGCCCAGTGGAGACGCATGAACCTCGGCGAGATCGCCCGCGCCGCCAACGCCCAACAACTCGTCTACGCACGCGTCGCCTCCGTCTCCGCGGGCGCCACCGCAGGCATCGCACGACCGCAAGCCCTCCTCGAAGTCCGCGTCGTCGACGCCGCCACCGGCCGCACCCTCTTCCCCGAGCCCGTCCCCGGAAGACCCAACGACGAACAAGGCCACACCGTCGTCGTCAAGATGGACGCCGCCTACGAGCCCGGCGCCGGCCGCGCCACCCAAAGCATGATCGAGGCCAAGCTCGCACAAGAAGCCGGCGTCGTCCTCGCACGCGTCTTCCACGACTGGCGCCCCCCCGTTGTCGACGAGGCCTTTTGAGCGCCGCCGCCACACAACCCGCCACGCCCAACGAGCCACCCCGAGAGCCACACACGCTCCACCTCGTCGAGCACGCCTCCCGCCTCGGCGGGCTCCCCGGCCTCGCCGCCATCGCCGACCGCGTCGCCGACCTCCGCGCCAAGCATCAAGACCGCCACACCGTCGTCCTCGTTGGCGGTGACCCCGCTCGCGAAGATGCAAAAGCCGCCGGACTCGACGCCGTGATCGAACCCGGGCCCCACGGCCGCCTCGGAAGACTCCGCCCCGTCTGGCGATCCGTCTGCGCACGCCTCGAAACCCCCGCCCAGCGCATCGTCGTGTACGACGACGAAACCGCCGACCGCCTCCGAGCCCGAAAGCCCAAGCAACCCGTCGAGCGCGTCGAACTCGCCCCCACGCACGAAGACCTCGACCTCCAACGCCTCGAGCGCGCCGCCGACGCCGCCCAAGCACTCCGCGCCGTCGCCGGCGCCGCACCCGCCTCACCCCTGGTCGGCCTCGCCGGCGACCACCCCCTCTACGTCGACGCCTTCGACCCCGCCATGGTCATGGGCCTGTGCTGCATGGCCCACCACCCCCACGCAGACCCCCTCGACGCACGCATGCTCGTCCACCCCTTGCAACGACGACGGCGCCTCGCCGACCGCCTCTCCGAAGGCGTCGGCAGACCCGGCCGCATGCTCCAACACCCCGCCGCCGCCGCGCCCTGGATCGCCTTCCCCGCGTGCGACGCCCTCATCCTCAGGCAACCCTGCACCCTCGCCTGGCCCTGGGCCGAAGCCTCCGGCGTGCCACTCGTCTCCGCCCCGAGCCCCCAGGCCCACGCCGCGAAAGCCCGCGGCGCCAACGTCCGCATCGTCCAGGCCGACACCCCGAGGCTCGTCGCCCACGCCCTGTCCCACCTGCTCCGCTTCGGACCACATGCCCCCCAAGACACCCCCACCCACGCCACCGCAAACCCAACTTGACCCCGCGGCTTGACCCCCAGCCCCAAGCCTCCGACAATCCCCCGCTCGCAGGTTCGCCTGCAGACAACCCAATCGCAGGGGCCGTAGCTCAGTTGGGAGAGCGCTTGAATCGCACTCAAGAGGTCAGGGGTTCAACTCCCCTCGGCTCCATGACCCGCCCGGAAGTCTCCGAGCGCCGCACTTAAACACCCCCGCCTACCCAGCCCCCGCGACCCGCGGGG
>JBCCXV010000023.1:0-15608 GCA_039191195.1 Planctomycetota bacterium | reverse complement strand
GCGCGGCGGACGTAGCTGGCGATCATCTTCGTGGCGAGCGTGATGCCCGACATGAGCCAGGAGAACTGGCCCGAGGCGCCGGGGTGGCGCTGCTGCTGCTCTTGGAGGTGTTGACCGAGGGTGACGGGGTGGCCGTCGCGGCGGATGGGCATGTCGAACTCTCCGGGGTCCGGAAGCGGGGGCCCGCGGGGGCCGGGCGGCAGAGCATATGGACTCCGAGACGCTCGGCGCGGACGGCGTTAGGCGACGACGTGCCGCTGGAAGAGCGGCGGGCCGGCGTCCAAGGGCGTGCCGGGCTGGAGTTGGCCCCAGACGGCCCAGCCGCCGAGGTCGCCGGTATGGTCGGGCGCATTGGCCATGAAACCCGCGTAATCCTGGGCCAAACGCCGCCAAACCTCTTCGCACGCGGTCGGCAGGAAGGGCCAGAGCAGAAGCGACGCGATGCGCAGGGCTTCGGCGCAGTCGTAGAGCACGCCGCTTAGGCGGCCGCGCTGATTGTCGTCTTTGGCAAGCTTAAATGGCTGGGTTCGCTCGATGTAGCCGTCGACGGCTTCGACCACGCCCATGGCGTACCGGGCCGCCGCCGCGAGGTCGAGCCGGCTCATGGCCACGCGGTAGTTCTCGGCCCACGACTCGAACTGGCCGTAGAGGCGGTCTGGCTCGTCGGCTTCTTCGGGCCAGCCCAGGGGCGTCTGGCCGTCGAAATACTTGCCGATCATTTTGAGCACGCGGCTGACGCAGTTGCCCAGGGTGTTGGCCAGGTCGTTGTTGTAGACCTCGATGAACTTGGCCTCAGCGAAGTCGGCGTCGGTCGCGCCCATCGGGCCCTGGGTCGCGAGGTACCACCGCACGGCGTCGAGGCCGAAGCGGTCGACGTAGCCGCGCAGGGCGTCGAGGTCGACGAAGTTCCCCAGGCTCTTGGACATCTTCCGGCCTTCGGAGACCCAGAAGCTGTGCGCATGGACCTTGCCGAACAGCGGGCGGCCCAGCGCCATGAGCATCGCCGGCCAGATCACGGCGTGGAACCAGAGGATCTCTTTGCCGACCAGGTGCACGTCGGCCGGCCAGAGCTCGGGGCGCTCGTTGGCTTCGGGCGCCGTGGCGTAGTTGAGCAGCGCGTCGATCCAGACGTAGACCGAGTGAGACGGGTCGCCGGGCATCGGGATGCCCCAGGGCTCTGTGCTGCGGCTGATGGCGATGTCGTTCAGGCCGGCTTTGACGCGCGAGACCACCTCGTTCCGCCGGGCCTCGGGCTGGATGAAGCCCGGGTTTGCGTCGATGTGCGCCAGCAGCTCGTCCTGGAACCGGCTGAGCTTGAAGAAGTAGCTCGCCTCTTTGACCTTCACCAGAGGCTTGCCGGAGATCACGCTCTTGTAATCGGCGTCGCGGGCATTGGTCTCGGTGACGTACTCCTCTTGGCCCTGGTCGTACCAGCCCTCGTACTCGCCGAGGTAGACGTCGCCTTGGTCGACGAGTTGCTGGATGGCCGCGGCGGCGCGCTGCTGGTGGCGCGGCTGGGTCGTGCGGATGAAGTCGTCGTTGGTGAGACCCATCTCGGCGAAGGCGGCCTCGAACTCGCCGGCGATCTGGTCGACGTACTCCTGCGGGCTCACGCCCCGGTCGCGGGCGGCGTCGGCGACCTTCTTGCCGTGCTCGTCGGTCCCGGTGAGGAAGAACACGGCCTCGCCCGACAGCCGGCGGTACCGGGCGACCACGTCGGCGACGGTCGTGGTGTAAACGTGGCCGATGTGCGGCCGGGCGTTGACGTAGTAGATCGGCGTGGTGATGTAGAACGGCTTGGCCATCGGGCGGCGATTGTAAGAACCGCCGCGGCGGCCGCTGAGTTCGCGACGGGTCGGCCGCCTCTGGACCGCTGAACGCCCCGCGCGGGCCTATCCTGCCGGCCATGGGCCGAGGCGTCGACGTGCTGTACGGGGTGGGCTTGGCCGCGGCCTCGCCGTGGATCGCCCTGGGCCTGCTGCGCACCGGCAAGTGGCGGACCGACTGGAAGGGCCGGCTGGGCCACGCCGCGTCGGCCGGGCTGCCGCTGGAGTCGGCCGACGCCGATCGCCCTCGGATCCTCATCCATGCGGTCAGCGTGGGCGAGGTGAACCTCATCGCCCCCCTGCTCGACCGGCTGGCCGACGAGGTCCCGGCGCCGCAGCTGATCGTGGCTACGACCACGAACACCGGCTTCGCCCGGGCGTCGGCGCGCTACGCCGAGCTCGCTTCGGTGGTGCGTTACCCGCTGGACTTCAGCGGCGCGGTTGGGCGGTTTCTCGACGCCGTGCGACCCGACCTGGCCGTGAGCGTGGAGCTCGAGGTCTGGCCGAACTTCACCCAAGCCTGCCAGGCCCGGGGCATCCCGATGGCCGTGGTCAACGGGCGGCTGAGCCCGCGGAGCTTCCGGGGGTATCGGCGGTTCAACAAGGTGCTGCGGCCGATGTTCGGGCGGCTCTCGGCGGTGGGCGCCCAGGACGAGGCCTACGCCGAGCGGTTCCGCGCGATGGGGGCTCCGGTCGACTGGGTCACGGTCTTGGGCAACCTCAAGTGGGACGCCGTCCGGCTGGACGACCCGGACCTCCCGGGCAAGGCCCAGGCGCTGGCCCAGGAACTGGGCCTGGACCGCGACCGGCCGACGGTCGTGGCGGGCTCGACCGGCCCGGGCGAAGAAGCGCAGCTGCTATCCGGTCTGCCCGACGGGCTCCAACTGGTGCTGGCGCCCCGCAAGCCCGAGCGGTTTGAGGAGGTGGCCCAGGCCGCGGCGCCGTGGGGCCCGGCGAGGCTGTCGCGATGCCGTGCGGACGCGCGTCCGTCCACGCCGACGCGGGTGTTCGTCGTCGATACCATCGGCGACCTCGCGTCGGCCTATGCGCTGGCGGACGTGGCCCTGGTCGGCCGGAGCTGGAACGGGATGTACGGCTCGAACCCGGTGGAGCCGTTGGCGGCCGGCGCCGCGCCGGTGATCGGGCCCGACCACGCCGACTTCGCGACCGACGTGCAGACGCTGCAGAGCGCCGGCGGGATCGAAGTGGCCCCGGACCCCTGGCCCGCGGCCGACGCCCTGCTGGCCGACCGCGACCGCCGGGAGGCGATGGTGGACGCCGGGCGTCGCGAGATCCAACAGCGGCAAGGCGCCGCGAACCGATACGCCGACTTGTTGATGTCGCTGCTTCCTTCCAACGAACTGGCCTGATTGCCCGCCGTGACCCAAGCCCCCACGCTCCGACAAGAGGTGCTGCGCTCGGCCCGCCACGTGGTGGTGAAGATCGGCAGCGCGCTGCTGACGCGGGAGACCCGCGCCGGTTTTGGCGTGCGGGCCGGGTTCATCCGCGACCTCGTGGACCAGGTGGTGGCGCTGCGCGGCCAGGGCCGGCGGGTGACGATCGTCTCCAGCGGCGCCGTGGCGGCGGGGTGTGTCGAGATGGGGGTGCGCAAGCGCCCGGCCGACGTCGCCGAGCTCCAGGCGCTCGCCGCGGTCGGGCAACGAAGGTTGATGTCGTATTACCACGCGGCGCTGCGGCGCCACGGGCTGTCGGCCGGTCAACTGCTGCTGTCGCGCGACGACTTCGACCACCGCGAGCGCTTCCTGAACATCCGCAACTGCGTGCTCAAGCTGCAGGAGATGGGCGCGGTGCCGGTGCTCAACGAGAACGACGCGGCGGCGGTCGACGAGATCCGCTTCGGCGACAACGACCTGCTCGCGGCGATGATGTCCAACGCCCTGGGCGCCCAGGCGCTGGTGCTGCTGACCGTGGTCGACGGCGTGCTCGACCCCCGGCGGCGGCTCATCCCCGAGATCCGAGACGGCGCGAGCCCGGTGAAAGGCGTGACCGACGCGCGCAGCGCGTGGGGGTCCGGGGGCATGCGGTCGAAACTCGACGCCGCCCGACTGGTCGCGCAGGCCGGCGAGGCCGCGGTGATCGCCAACGGCAACACGCCGCAAGCCCTGCGCCGGGTCCTGGCCGGCGAACCGATCGGGACGCTGGTGGCGCCGGCGACCCGCCGCCTGGCCGCACGCAGCCGTTGGATCGGCCTGACGGCACGACCGGCGGGCACGCTGACGCTCGACGACGGCGCGGCCCGGGCGCTGGTCCAGGGCAAGAAGAGCCTGCTGGCGACCGGGGTCATCGGCGTGACCGGCCGCTTCGAGCGTGGCGACATCCTGGTGCTGCGTGACGCCCGCGGGCGGGAGCTTGCGAGGGGCCTGTCGAACTACGACGCCCAAGACCTCCAGCGGATTGCCGGGATGCGCAGCCCTCAGATCGCCGCGACGCTGGGCCGCCCGGCCTACAAGGCCGTGGTGCATCGCGACAACCTCGTGGTGCGCCCCCCCGAGACCGAGGGCGGCTGAGGCGTGATCGCGGGGCGCCGGGGGTCTCGGGGTTGCACCGGCGGGCCTCGATTCGCCGATGGGGCTCGTAACGGCGCCGCCGTGGGCGATGTTCATGACCCCAGCTTCCTCCGATCCTGTCCCGCGCGGTCCCGCCACGGCTTGGCGCGTCACCGAGGCGGGCGAGGCCACCGCCGAGCTCCGTCTGGCCGAAGCGGCCCGGGACCCCCGGGCCTACGCCGCCCGTGCGCTGCTGGCGTTGCAAGCGGCCCGGCGGAAGGACCGGGAGGCGTGCGACGCCTGGCTCGCCGATCCCGATCCGACGGGCGACGCCGACGGACCCCCTTCGCACCCGACGCTCCGAGCGGCTCGCGAGGTCGCCGACGCCGCCTGGGGCGCGTATCGCTTGGAGCGTGAGCCGGAAGCCGAGCGGGTGGCGGGCAGCGCGCGTGCCGTCGCCCAAGCCGCGGGGGCGTGGGCGTTGGCGCCGGCGCTCGCCCACCGGGCCGCGGACGACCCCCACGCCGCTCAAGCCATCGCGAGCGGGCTGATCGAGGCCGGCCGGTGTGAGGACCTTCTCCGGCTCGACGCGGCGCTCGACCACGCCTTGCCGCTGGTGCTGGGCGACCGCAGGCGGCCGCTGCACCAGGCGCGCGTCGAAGTCGCCGAAGCGCTGGGTTGGCGGGACACGGCGCACGAGCGGGCGTCGCAAGGGCTGGGAGAGTTCCCGCGCGACGAACGGCTGGCCTTGGCGCTGCACCGTATCGCCGGCGACGAGGCCTGCCTCGACGCGCTCGACGCGCTTGAACGTGTGCATCGCGAGCACCCGGGCTGGCCCGACATCGCCGCGGCGCTCGAGGCGAGACGGGCGATCGAGCAAACCGGCTCGCGCGGGGACACGGCATGAGCGCAGACGCTCCTTCGGCAGCGGCCGTGCAAGAAGGCCTCGCGACGGACCGCGCGGCCAAGCGCGACGCCGGCCGCGCGATGGCGCTGCTGGCCGAGCACAAGCTGGCCGATGCGCTCGACCTGCTCCGGCCGTGGATGGACGTACGGGCGCCGTTGACTCCCGGTCGGGGCGCCGCGGCGCTGCTGGCGGCGCGTGCGCTCGTGGACGCCGGCGACGCCGACGGCGGCCTCGCGTGTGCGATGTCCGTCTGCCAAGCCTGGGAGCGCGACCCCGCGCAGGCCCTGCGCCGGGCCGACGCGCTGGTGGCGCTGGGCGACCTGCACCTGCGGTTGGGCGATTGGCGGAGGGCCGCACGGACCTACCGCCGGGCCGGCGTGCTGTCCCCCCTGCTGCCGGGCGCGTGGGCCGGCCTCGCCGCGGCGGCGATCCAACTCGGGCGCGATAAGCTCGAATCGGCGGCGCTCCGTCGTCTGTCGCGCGTCGCCCCGGGGCGCGAAGCGGCGACGCACTTGGCCCGGCGCGTGACGGCCGGGGCCTCTGCGGCGGCGCAGCAGGCCGTGGCCAAGGCCCAGCAGGTGGACGCGCTCGACCCGAAAGCCGGCGCCGAGGCTTGGCGCGAATTGGCCCGCCGAGCCGCGCACGGGTTGCAGGAACGGGCCGAAACCCGGGGCGCCCACGCCGACCTCTGGCGGCGCCTGGCCGACTGCCGACAGGCCGCCGGCGAGCTGCCGGCATCGGTCGTGGCGTGCGATCAGGCCCTGCGGCTCAACCCGCACTACCGGGACGCCCAAGCGCTGCGACGCCGGCTGGTGGCGTAGCCGCCTGAAGGGACATGCCGTCCACCACGGAGACTGGCCGTGGCTAGCGCGGGTCGTCGCCGGCGAAGCGGTCCCAGGTGAGCCAATACGCGGCGGCGGCGTCGAGCATCGCGCAGAACGCGTCGAAGTCGGTGGGCTTGACGAGGTAGCTGTTGGCGCCGGCCTCGAAGGCTCGGCGACGGTCGGACTCGGACCCGGAGGTTGAGAGCACGACCACGGGCGTTCCCAGCAGCCTGGGCGCGGCCTTGATGCGCCGCAAGACCTCGAAGCCGTCGAGCCGTGGCAGCTTCAGGTCGACCAGAACCAGCCGTGGCGGCGTGGCCGCGTCGGCGGGCGTGTCTTGGCTCGCGTCGAGGGGCAAGCCCAGTCGGGCGAGGGCCTGCTCGCCATCGCAGACGCGTTCGAGGCGCACCCGGACCGAGGAGCTGGCGAAGGCGGCCTCGATGAGCTGGGCGTGGGCGTCGTCGTCTTCGGCGATGAGGACGCTGGGGGCGGCGGGATCAACCATCGGCCGGCGCCCCGGCCGGGTCGGTTGACCGGGGGAAGCCGAGCCAGAACGCGGCGCCTTGGCCGGGCTCTGACTCGACCCAGGCGCGGCCGCCGTGGACGTCCATGACGCGCTGGACGATGGCCAGGCCCACGCCGGCCCCCTCGCCATCGGAGGTGAGCCGCTCGAAGACCTCGAAGACGCGCTGGTGGTGGCGTGCGTCGATGCCGGGCCCGGCGTCGCAGACGCCGCAGCCGACGTGCTCGGGGCCGGCCTGCGGGACGACGCGGACCCGCGGGGCGTCGCCGCCGTACTTGAGCGCGTTGGTCAGGAGGTTCTCGATGGCTTGTTCGATCCGCCGGCGATCGCCTTGCACGACCGGCAGGTCGGGCGCGACGTCGATCGACGCTCCGCGGGCTTCGATCTCGGCGGCGAGCGCCTCAACGACGGCCCGCACGGCGTCGGCCAGGGGGACCGGCTCGAACGGCCCGGTCGCCCGGCCGACACGCCCGAGCTCCAGCAGGCTGTCGATGGTCTCGCGCATCTTCACCGCGGTCGCTTCGACGGTGTCGGCGAGCTGCGTAGCGCGCTCGTGCCGGCCGGCGGCGAGCTCCTTGCCCAAGTAGCCCAGCAAGCCGGTGATGGTGACCAGCGGGCTCTTGAGGTCGTGCGAGACGGTGTAGGCGAACTGCTCCATCTCGCGGTGCTTGCGCGACAGCTCGTCGTTGACCTTGCGGACGCTCTGCTCGGCCTCGATGACGGCGGTGACGTCGGCGGCCATGGCGTAGAAGCTCTCGACCTCGCCGCCCGCGCCGCGCCGCGGCGCGAGCGCGACCTGCAGGTGTCGCGGGCCGACGCCGGGCAACTCGGTGCGCATCGTGAACTGGGCGATGCGGCCGGCGAAGACCTCGTCGAGGGCCGGCGCGAT
Organism: Planctomycetota bacterium; assembly: GCA_039191195.1. Classification (GTDB taxonomy): domain Bacteria; phylum Planctomycetota; class Phycisphaerae; order Phycisphaerales; family Phycisphaeraceae; genus JBCCBV01. The sequence goes on along the minus strand of JBCCXV010000023.1, from coordinate 8,132 downwards.
GGAGCGGTCGTAGGTCGCCTGGCCGTAAGCCTCGGCCAGCGTTTGGCCAACGAGCGACCCGGCGGCTTCGAGGCCCCACCACCGCTGGTGCTGGGCGTTGTGGAACAGGAAACGTCCCTGGGCGTCGACGTGGGCGACCAGCACGGGCAGGGCGTCGGCCATGGCGCGGAAGCCCCGCTCTGTGCGCTCGGCCTCGGCCCGGGCCTCGGCGTAGCGGGTGAGGTCGGTGACGATGGCGGTGCAGAAGTGCTGGCCGCCCTGCTCGAAGCGGCCGATCGACACGCTCGCCGGGAAGCGTCGGCCGTCGCGGGCGAGCCCTTCGGTGGTGATGGCGGCGTCGGCCTCGTCGGCTTGCGGCTCGAGCACGTCCAGGGCCAGGAGCTCGGACGCGGGCCGGTCGAGGAGGCCGCCGGGTTCGCGGCTGAACATGCGCTCGGCGGCGGCGTTGGCGAAGACGACGCGCCCGAGGGCGTCGATCGTGAGCACGCCGTTGGGGGCGGTTTCGACGACGGTGGCCAGGCGCTGCTCGCTCTCGCGGATGCGGCGGTCGACCTCGGCTTTTTGGGCCGACACGTCGCGGGCGACGACCGAGGCGGCGACGATGCGGCCATCGGCGTCGCGGATTGGGGCGGCGGTGAGGGACACGTCGATCAGGCGGCCGTCACGGGTTTGCCGTGTGGTCTCCACGCCGTCGATGCGCTGGCCGTCGCGCAGCGCGCCGAGGATGCGATCGATTTCGGTTCGGTCGCCGCCGGTGAGCAGCGACACGTGGCGTCCGACGGCCTCGGCCGCCGTGTAGCCGTAGACGCGCTGGGCCCCGCCGTTCCAGGAGGTGATGACGCCGTCGAGGGTCTTGCCGATGATCGCGTCGCCCGAGGCGTCGACGATGGCGGCGTATCGTCGGAGCGACTGGTTGGCCGATTCGAGGTCGCGCTTCTGTCGTTCGAGGTCGAGCTGGGCGCGTTCGAGCGCGTCTCGGGTTTGGCGCTGCACGGTCACGTCGACGAGGGTGATCACCACGCCTTCGGGCGGGCTTTCGGGGGCGACGAGGTACGGGTGCAGCCGGACCAGCAGGGCCCGGGGGCCGCAGGCGGCTTCGAGCTCGGACGCCCGGCCGGACTCGAGCACGCGCGTCGCGGCGGCGGGCAGGTTGACGCCCTCCAACCGGTGGGACAGGTGTTCGAGGGGCCGGCCGATGTCGCGCTCGACCAGGTGGATCGCCTGGGTCGCCGACGGGGTGAATCGGCGGATCCGGAGGTCGCGGTCGAGGAACAGCGTGCCGATCGCCGTGCTCGACATGAGGTTGTCGAGGTCGCTGTTGAGGGCGCTGAGCTCGCGGATCTTGGCCTGGTACTCGGCGTTGACCGTGTAGAGCTCTTCGTTGACCGAGTGCAGCTCTTCGTTGGTCGACTGCAGCTCCTCGTTGGAGGCGAGCATCTCCTCGTTGGTGGCCTGCTGCTCCTCGTTGGTCGACTCGAGCTCCTCGATGGTTGCCTGGAGGTTCTCGCGGGTGCGCTGCAGCTCTTCTTCGAGCTCGGCGGCGTGCTGGGCCTCGGCGGCGCCGGCGTCGATCACCTCGGCCACGCCGGCGTCGCGCAAGGGCGGGCCGGCGCTGGGCTCGATGGTGACCTGGAAGTGCTGGGGCAGGGACCGCTCTTGGTCGCAGAAGCGCACGGTGAGGTCGACCAGGGCCGGTCCGTCGGCCGACTCGGGCATGCGCAAGGCCGTGTACTTCACCGGGCCTTCGTCGCGTCGGGCCCGGTGCATGGCCGTGCCCAGGGGCATGGCGAGCTCGCGCGGGGCCAGTCGCGTGGCCTCGAAGGTGGCCGGGCCGTCGCCGAACTGGAGGTACCGGTGCGCGGCGCCGAAGGCGTGGAGCAGCAGGCCGTCGGCGCCGATCAGGAGGCAGGCGGCGTCTCGGACGCGCAGCGCGTCGCCGAAGGCCCGGGTGGCGAGGGTTTCTCGGTCGGCCACGGCGCGGCCGGCGGGAGCGGCCTCGCCGGAGCCCGGGCGGGGCTCGGCCTTGCGCGAGCGCAACGGTTGGCGGAGCACCACGTCGCGCCGCTTGCGGTAGAGCTTGGCCCGGCGGTCTTCGGCGACGAACTCCGACTCGAGCGCGTGGATGGTTTCCGACGAGCCCTGCATGAGCACGCCGTCCTTGCGCAGCGCGAAGTGCAGCGACGTGAGCACCTGCTCTTGCAGCTTGGGCTGCATGTAGATCAGCACGTTCCGGCAGGAGACGAAGTCCATCCGGGTGAGCGGCGCGTCGCTGGTGAGGTCGTGCCGGGCGAAGATCACCATCTTCCGGAGCTCGCGGTCGACCCGGTAGCCCTCGGCGACGCGGGTGAAATGCTTGCTGAGGCGCTCGCTCGACACATCGGCGGCGATGGCTTCGGGGTACACACCCGCGGCTGCGGTTTCGAGCGCCGTGGGGCTCACGTCGGTGGCGAAGATCTTGGCCTCCAGGGGCTGGCCCGAGGCCTCGATGGCTTCGCGCAACAGGATGGCGAGGGAGTAGGCCTCGCTGCCGTCGGCGCAGGCGGTGACCCAGGCGCGGATCGGCTCGCCGGCCCGTTGCTTGCGCACCAGGGGCGCGACGACGCGCCGGCGCACGGCCTCCCAGGCGTCGGGGTCGCGGAAGAACGAGGTGACGCTGATGAGCAGCGCGTCGCGCAATCGGGCGCGCTCCTCGGGGGAGCTTTGCAGCTCGTCGAGGTAGGCGTCGTAGGTGTCGATGCCGGCGATGACCATCTGCCGCCGGACCCGCCGGCCGACGGAGGTGGTCTTGTAGGCGTCGAAGCCGATGCCCTCGCTGCGGCGCATGGCGCCGAGAACGCGTGCGAGGCCGGCCCGCTGGGCGTCGGCGACGGGGTCGTCGGTGTCGGGGGCCTCGGCGGCGGTGGCGCGTGCGTAGCGGTAGACGAGTTCGGCCAGGCCGCGCGGCGGGAGGTTCTGGGCGTCGACGCCGGTGGACAGCGCCGAGCGTGGCATGCCGTCGAACTCGGCCGAGGCGGGTTCCTGGACGAGCACGAGGCCGCCGGCCTCGTCGATGGCTTCGACGCCGCGGGTGCCGTCGCTGCCGGTGCCCGAGAGCACCAGGCCGATCGAGCGCGGGCCCAGCTCGCGCGCGAGCGAGCGGAACAACCGGTCGATCAAGAAGCTCGGCGGGCGGTGGGGTGAGAGGTCTTGGTCGGTCACCTGCAACCGGCCGTAGCGCAGCTCGAGGGCCTTGCGCCGAGGGATGAGGTAGACGTGGTTGGGCTCGGGCCGGACGCCGTCGCGTGCGTGCTCGACGCGCATGTTGGTCTGTCGCGACAGCAGCTCCTGCATGAGGCTCTTGAAGTCGGGCGACAGGTGCTGGACGACGATGAACGCCAAGCCCGAGTCGGCGGGCATCGCGGCGAAGAAGCTCTCAAGCGGCTTGAGCCCGCCGGCCGAGGCGCCGATGCCGACGATGGCGGGTAGGTCTGCGGCGTCGGCCATGGGTCCGCCGTCGTTCACCAGCGAATCGGCGTCGGGCCAAGGGCCTGTAGAAGACCCCGGGGAAAGCCCCGGGTTGGGGGGCGCGTCGCCGCGATCCTCGCTGGTCGGCGGGGCTGGCGTGTCCGCGTCCGCCCGCGTCGGTTCGGGCTCGGACGGGGCGTCGGGCATGGAGACATCCTTCCGGCGCCCTCGGCGCCCCCGGCGCCCCCGGGCGCTGGGGTCACGTGCGGGGGTCACATGGGCTTGTCGGCGACCGTCGCGTCGTACACCGACAGCAGCTTGGCCTTGTCGAAGACCATCTGCGCCCGGCTCAGGCCCACCACGTCGTACATGGGCGTGAGCTCGATGGCGTCGACGGGGCAGGCTTCCTCGCACATGCCGCAGAAGATGCAGCGGAGCTCGTCGAGGTCGAACTTCACCGGGTACTTCTCGCGGTCGTCCCAAGGCGAGGCGGAGCCCTCGATGTGGATGCAGTTGGCCGGGCAGGCGGTCGAACACATGAAGCAGGCGACGCAACGGACGCGGCCGTCCTCGTCGCGGTTGAGCCGGTGGACGCCGCGGAAGTTGGGGCGGTGCATGCCCCCTTCTTCGACGGGGATGTGCTCGCGTCGCTGCTCGGGGTACTCCATGGCCTTGTTGTGCTTGCGGGCTGATCCGCCCACGGATCGCACGATGTGGCGCATGGTGGTTCCCAGGCCCTTAAAGACCTCGGGCAAGAAGAAGCCCTCGGCCGCGTTGAGCGGGGTCACCTCGAGCACCTTGACCTGGTCTTCGGCGATCGGCATGGTCGTAAGTATAGACCCTCGCGGGGTACGGGCCGGCCTCGGCGCCGGGTTTAGTCCTGCCGCCAAAACCGCGGGTGCAGCAGGGACAGCAGCGCGAACAGTTCGAGCCGTCCGAGCACCATCAGCAGGCTCAGCAGCACCTTGGAGCCGCCGGTGAAGTGGGCGTAGCTGTCGGTGGGCCCGACGGCGCCGAAGGCGGGCCCGACGTTGAACAGGCAGGCCGCGGGGGCGGACGCGGCCGTGACGCCGTCGATCCCTCGGCCCGACTCGAGCAGGACCAGCGCGCCCACACCGGCGGCGTAGATGACGCACGCAAGCAGGAAGAAGGCGACGACCGACCGCTGGCGGTCTTCGTCGATGGCGCCGGCGCCCAGGCGGACGGCGCGGACGACCCGGGGGCGGAAGGCGCGTTCGACCTCGGCCCAGAGCACCTTGGCGGCGACCAGCAGGCGCACGACCTTGAGCCCCCCCGCCGTGGACCCGGCCATCCCGCCGACGAACAGCATCATGAACAGCACGACCTGGGCGACGGGCGGCCAGGGTTCGTAGTCGGCCGTGGCGAAGCCGGTGGTGGTCATCGCCGAAGACACGGCGAACACGCCGGCGCGGAGGGTCTCGAACCCGTTCGCGTCGACTTCTCCGCCGGTGGTCGACTTGATGGAGCCGCCCAAAAGCGACAGCCAAACGACGAGTGACGAGACGGCCAGCAGCGTGAGGTAGAGCCGCAGCTCGGGGTCGGTGAGCACCTCGCCCCAGCCGCGTTTGCGGACCAGCCGGTGGTACAAGCCGAAGTTCACGCCGCAGAGGACCATGAAGAGGATCAGGACCCATTGGATGGCGGCCGAGGGGTAGAGGCCCATGCTGGCGTCGTGGTTGGCGAAGCCGCCGGTCGCGACGCACGACATGGTGTGGACCAGGGCGTCGAAGGGCTTCATGCCCAAGAGCCAGAGCAGACCGAAGAGCACGGCTGTGAAACAGCCGTAGATCAGCCAGAGCGAGCGAGCGGTGTCGGCGACGCGGGGGCGCACGCCTTGGCTGCCCGCGCCGGCCGTCTCGGCCTGGAACAGGCGCTTGCCGCCCATGCCCAGGGTGGGGAGCACGGCGACGAAGAGCACGACGATGCCCAGCCCGCCGAGCCAGTGGAGCAGGCCGCGCCAGAGGAGCAAGGCCTTGGGGTTGTCTTGGATGCCGGTGAGGACGGTGGCGCCGGTGGTGGTGAGGCCGGAGACGGCTTCGAAGTAGCACGAGGCGGGATCGTGGAAGGGGTGGGCGTCGGGCGCTCCGCCGAGCTCCGACCAGAGCCAGAACGGGGTGGCCGATAGCGCCGCGCCGACGAGCCAGGTCAGCGCGACTAGCAGCAGAGCCTCGCGCCGGCCCATGGCGTCGATCGTGACCTCGGGCGCGGCGGGCTCGTCCGAGGCGGCGGGCGGCGTCCGGCGGGACCAGGAACGCAACGCCCAGGCCAGGGCCGCCCCGGCGACCATGGCGACGCCGAACGCCCAGGCCGCGGCCCAGCGCGCGCCGACTTGGGCGCCGGGCTCGATGATCGCCAGCGCCATGCACGGCGTCATCGCGAGCACGAGGCCGCCGAGCAGCATCGATAACTGGCGTGCGACGAATCGGAGCTGCATGGCCGCGGGTCCCGTGTCAGGCGAAGAGCTTGCGCAGGCCCTTGGCCCGGTCGGCCGGGCCGATGACCACGGCCATGTCGCCGTACTTGAACTGCGAGTCGGCGCCGGGCACGAAGGCCTCGCCCTCGCGCTGGATCACCGCAACGATGCAGTGCTCGGGCAGCGGGACGTCGGCGAGGCGCCGGCCGACGACCGACTTGGCCTGCTTGGTTACGCGCACCTCGAAGACCTCGGCGATGTCTTCGGCCAGCGCCGCGACGCGCTTCACCGGGCCGGTGTCGAGCAGGCGGAGGATCTCGGACACGGCGGCCTCGCGCGGGCTGAAGGCGTAGTCGATGCCGATGTCGCCGAGCAGGTGCCGGTAGGTCGGCCGCTGGAGCACGCTCACGGCCATGCGGGCGCCCATCGCCTTGGCCCGGGCGGCGGCGAGGATGTTGGTCTCTTCGTCGTCGGTCGCGGCGACGAAGGCGTCGGACTGGTCGACACGCTCTTCCTTGAGCACGTCGGTATTGATCACGTCGGCGTTGATGACGGTGACCCAGTCGAGCTTCTCGGCGAGGTCGGAGGCCCGCCACTCGCGCGACACGAACAGGCGGACCGACGCGCCGGACCAGCGCAGCTCCCGGCAGAGCCAGACGCTCTGGGGGCTGCCGCCCATGACCATCACCTTCCGCCGACGGCTGGACTCCTTGGTGAAGACCCGGCGGGCCTTGTCGAATCCCTTGCGGTCGCCGATGAGCGTCACCAGGTCGCCGGCCCGGAGCTGGGTGTCGGCGTTGGGCAGGACGGCCTGGCCCTCGCGCTCGAGCACCACGAGGCGGGAGCCGGTGAGGTCGAGGTCGCGCAGGGCTTGGCCCGAGGCGTCGGCGCCCTCGTCGACGGGCATGGTCGACATCTCGACGGCGCCGCGGGCGAAGCTCTCGACCGCCGAGGCGCCGGGCCGGCGGAGCGTGGCGGCGATGGCCCGGGCCGTGACCGCTTCCGGGCAGACGAGCTGGTCGATGCCCAGGTGGTCGGCGTAGTCGAACCCGCGGCGTTCGTAGTAGTCGCGGTGGTGGACGCGGGCGATCACTTGGCTGCAGCCCAAACCTTTGGCGGTCGAGCACGCGAGCATGTTGATCTCGTCGCTCTGGGTGGCGGCGACGTAGAGGTCGGCGTCGGGCACGCCGGCCTGGATGAGCACCTCGGCCTGGGCGGCGTTGCCGGCGAGCAGGCGGACGTCGAGCGACTCTTCGACCGGGGTGAGCTTGGCGGGGTCGCGGTCGATGACCGTGACGCCCTCGCCGCGCAACGACAGCGCTTCGGCCAAAGCCCGGCCCACCTCGCCTGCACCACAGATCACGACATTCATGCAGCGGCCCTGGGCGCCGCTCCCGGCGCGGAGCGAGTCTAATCCGGCCCCGCGCCGCCCGCCGGGCGCCCGGCCGCGGCCCAGGCCATCCAGGCGACCGGGGCCCACCGCCCGAGCACCGACAGACCGGCGACCCACCAGGCCCCGAACCGGGTCACCCCGCCGACGCCCAGCACCGATTCTCGCCCGAAGCCGGCGGCGAACACCGACGAACCGGCGGCTTCGATCCAGCCCGAAACGCCGGGGCCTTCGCGTTCGACGAGCATCAAACCGAAGGCGCCAACGCCGACGAGCAAGAGGAGCGTCAGCATGACGCCCACGAGCCCGGCCCAGACGCGCGGGGGTGTGTGCTGGGACGAGCGAAGTCCCACGACGCCGAGCCACACGGCGCCCAGGCCCCCCGCGGCCCCGCCGGTCGCCCCGCCCGCCGCGGCGAGCATCCATCGGGCCCAGCGGTCGGCGTCGCGCTCGGTGGTCTCGGTGGCGGCCGAGCGGGCGTCGATCGCGCCCCAGACCCCGGCGCCCACGACGCGCGACACGCCGCCTGGGGTCACGGCCTCGGCTTGCTGCGCGCCCGCGGTTACGCCGACGCCGGCGGCGGCGCGCATCCAGGCGAAGCCCTCCACCGAGCCCAGCAGCACGGCGCCCGCCAGGGTGATGCCCACCCAAAAGGCCGCGGCCCTTCGCGCGGCCGGCCAGCCGAGCCGCCAGCCCCAGAGCACGGCGACGCCGAGGGAGGTCAGCGCTATCGCCGGCGCCGCGCCCGCGAGGTCGGTCCAACCTGGCGGCGTGTGCTCGCCGGTGTCCGACAGCGTCCAGTCGGTCCCGAGGTGGGTGGCGACCGACAAGCCTCGCCCCAGGGCTGCGCCGGCGCCCGCGGTG